>QILX01000175.1 GCA_003232175.1 Hyphomicrobiales bacterium
TCGCGGGCGGCCTTGGCCTCATCACGCGACTCGCGAAGGGTCCGCCCGCCGTCCCCGGCGGTGATCGACACCACCCATTTGCGTCCCGTGGCACGCTCCAGGGTGCGGCCAAACCGAAACGCGAGATCGCGCGGCGCCTCACCGGCCAGGGCCATTTCTATGCGGCCCGGCGCAAAATCGACCGGCCGAACCGACGTTTCGACAATATGTGCCAGACGGATATCATAATCGCCGACAAGGGCGGCGGCCTCGGCGAAGTTCTGGGGGTCTGGCGCATCCTCCCATGGTGCCGCTTCCGGTGCCGGGGGCTCGGGGGTGGGAGCTTCGAGGACGGGGGCTTCCGCCGTTTCCGAATTGGCGGCCGCCTCAGACGCCGGCGCCGTGGCGGTGCTGTCAGAGGGGGCCGGCGGCGGCGGCGGCGGCCAGGCGTTTGATAACCTCCCCCGGCGTCGGCAGATTGGCGGCATAGGCAAGGCGCACCAGAACCATGTCGGCGGCAGCAAGCGGGCGGGCCGAGGCCTCGACCTCGGCCAGGCCTTTGGTGAGCATCTGCCAGGCCCGGGCCAGCGTCGCCATGTCGAGCTTGGTGGCGAATTCCTCGGCGGATTTGCGCTCGTTTTCCGTCAGCGCCGGGTTATCGAGACTGGTTTGCACCACCTTGGCGCGGGTCACCAGATGGATAAATTCCGCCATGTCGGTCAGTACAACCAGGGGGTCGGCCCCGGCGTCATACTGAGATTTAAGCTCATCAAGGGCCTTAGCCGTTTCCCCGCCCATGACCGCGGAAAACAGCTCAATCACCCGGCCCCGGTCCGCCAGGCCCAGCATATCGCGAACCTCGTCAACGCCGATGGCCGCCGCCCCCTGCCCCGCGCCCCGGGCGATGGCCTGGTCGAGCAGAGACAATCCATCCCGCGACGACCCCTCGGCGGCGCGGGCGATCAGGGCCAGGGCATCATCGGTAAACGCCGCGCCCTCGGCGCCAGCAATGGCAGCAAACTGCGCCATCAGGTCATTGGCGCCGATGCGGCGCAAATCGTAACGCTGACACCGCGACAGCACCGTCACCGGAACTTTGCGAATTTCCGTCGTGGCGAAAATGAACCTTGCATGGGGCGGCGGTTCCTCAAGGGTCTTCAGCAGGCCGTTGAAGGCCTGGCGTGACAACATGTGAACTTCGTCAATGATATAGACCTTGAACCGCGCCGACATCGGCCGGTAGCGCACGGCTTCGATAATCTCGCGCACATCGTCGATGCCGGTGTGAGACGCGGCATCCATTTCCACCACGTCAGGATGCCTGGAGGCCATGATCTCTTCGCAATGCACTCCCAACTGGGGCATCACCACCGTCGGGCCATCGCCGCCGCCGGCTGTGTCGCTGTTCTGGGGCTCGTAATTGAGCGCCCGGGCAAGAATGCGGGCGGTGGTGGTTTTACCCACCCCCCTGACCCCGGTCAGCATATAGGCCTGGGCGATGCGTCCCGCGGCAAAGGCATTGGTCAGGGTCCGCACCATGGCATCCTGGCCGATCAGATCATCGAAAGTGGCGGGGCGGTATTTTCGCGCCAGCACCCGATAGGCGTCCCCTGTGCCGGTCGGCCCTTTATCTTCGGTTTTGCTCAAAGGTTTCGGCCTCCCGGGGCGCCGTTTGGGCGGCCCGAAATCGGGATTAACTCAAGTGGGAGACTGGACAGACAACCCGCGTCAATCTCGTTAGGGCTGCTTCCTTCCGGACCTGACCCGATTGGCGAGCGATGCGTCCGCCGCCAGCCTCCCGGGGGCCACTATATCGCGGCTGGGGCCGCATGGCGCAAGCGCAATCGACAAATTCGGAGCTCAAAAAATCCGCAAAAATTCAGGTAAGACGGCAACGGTTTTTTTAGAGCGTATCAGGTTTAGACGGCACCGGCCCGCTCCGTGAGCCCGGCCACCCCCAAGGATACGATCGCGAGGGGTGGCCGGCTCATGGAGCTGGCCGGTGCCGATTCCATTAAACACGTAAACGCTCTAGCGTCAGGTCAGCCGGTCGCGGTCATGGGCGGCGGCATAGTCGATGACCGGCCCCAGCGGCACGACCCCGGACGGATTGATCATTTGGTGACTGCCGTAATAATGGGATTTGATATGGGCCAGGGACACCGTCGCGGCCACGCCCGGGTGCTGATAAAGATCGCGGACATAATTTGACAGCGCCGGATAATCTGCGATGCGCCTCAGATTGCATTTGAAATGCCCCACATAGACCGGATCGAACCTTAAAAGCGTCGTGAACAGCCGCCAGTCGGCCTCGGTCAAAGCCTCTCCCACCAGATAGCGCTGACCGGCAAGGCGTTTTTCGAGCCAGTCCAGGGTTTCAAACAGCGGTACCACAGCCTCCTCATAGGCCTCCTGGTTGGACGCAAAACCCGCGCGGTAGACGCCATTGTTCAAGGTTACGTAGATACGGGCGTTTACCTCATCAATCTCTGCGCGTTTTGCTTGGGGATAATAATCACCCTGAAGCGCACCCACGGCGTTAAAAGCCGAATTAAACATGCGAATGATTTCCGAGGATTCGTTGGAGACGATGGTATTCTGAGACTTGTCCCACAGCACCGGCACCGTGACCCGGC
>QILX01000354.1 GCA_003232175.1 Hyphomicrobiales bacterium
TTGTCGTCAGCTTATCGGCAATGGGCAAGCACACCAGGTTGGCGACCAAGGCGCCGTAAAGCGTGGTCAGCAGGGCAACGGCCATGGCGGGGCCGATTTTCGAAGGGTCGTCCATGGCCGAGAGCAGTTGCACCAGTCCAACCAGGGTGCCGATCAGGCCAAAGGCCGGCGCCGCGTCACCAAGGGCCTTGAAAATCTTCTGGCTGTCTTCGAGGCGCTCAAGCATGAGATCACGTTCACGCTCCAGGGATTCGAGGATAAATATCGATTCATACCCGTCAGCGACATATTGAACGCCCTTTTTGAGGAAATCATCGGAAACTTCGACGCTTTCAAGACCCAAAGGACCGCTCTTACGAACAATCTCGGCCAGCTTGGTGATCTCATCGATCATCGCCCGTGGGCTTGATTTTTTCTGAGTAAAGGCGATCTTTCCGCCCGTCGCGAATGCTGAAGGAATGATATTCAACGGAAAACGCAGCACTGTCGCCGCAAAACCGCCGCCAAGCACGATGAGAATTGAGGGCAGATTGACGAAGGTCATGAAATCGCCGCCCATGAGAATGGCGCCGACCACGCCGACCACGACGAGCAAGCCAAAGCCAAGCCCGATTATTGTAGCGATATCCATCTTAACCCCCTTGGCGGTTGGTGCCAGGTATGCGAAATTTTTCCGCGTGTCAGCTTCATTGATGTGAAACTAGGAGGGAAACCTAAATATTCGATACAAACAGTTAGTTGGATTTATCGGAGTCTAGTTAGGATTTGGTCGTAAATTTTTTATTTACCTTAAAGAATTGAGTATAAATACCTTAAATCTTTCAAGTATAAGCCGCCTTAAGCGACCCCGGCGCGCAGCAGATCGTGAATGTGAACAAGACCCACCGGCTTTTCGTTTTCCACCACGAACAGGCTGGTAATGGACGAGGCGTTGATAATCTCCAGCGCCCGGGCACAAAGCGTATCCGTGTTGATGCATTTGGGTGACCGGGTCATGATATCGCCAGCGGTGCGCTCGAGCAATTGTTCGCCCATGTGTCGGCGCAGGTCACCATCGGTAACAATGCCGATAAGCCGACCGGCAGAATCGACAACCCCAAGGCAGCCGAAACTCTTTTCCGTCATCACCACCAGCACATCGCTGACCGGCAGGCTCTCTTCGCCAAGGGGCAATTGGCTGATATCATGCATGACGTTACTGACCCGGGCCAGCTGTGCGCCAAGGCTTCCACCGGGATGAAAGGCGCGAAAATCCGAAGGCGTAAACTGGCGCAGCTCCAGCAGCGACAGTGCCAGGGCATCCCCCAGCGCAAGCTGCATCGTTGTCGACGTCGTTGGTGCCAGCCCATGAGGGCAGGCCTCGCCGGCCTGGGGGAGCGTGAGACAGATTGATGATGCAGCGCCCAGGCTGCTCGCCGCATTTGCAGTCATGGCGATCAGCGGAACGGAAAACCGCTGGGTGTAGGCGATGATGGCGGCAAGTTCAGCTGTCTCCCCGGACCTAGAGAGGGCGACCACGACATCGTGGGGGGTGATCATGCCCAGATCACCGTGGCTGGCCTCGGAAGGATGAACATAGGACGCCGGTGTTCCCGTCGAGGCCAGGGTCGCGGCAATTTTTCGCGCAATGTGGCCGCTCTTGCCCATGCCGGTAACAATGATCCGACCCTTGGCTCTGACAATTGTCTGGATGGCGGCCAGATAGGCCACCCGCATCGGTCCCGCCAGGGCCTGGACAAGAACCTCAAGGCCTCGCCCCTCGGTTTTGATGGTGGTCAGCGCGATATCGACAGCGGTGTCTTCGTCCGCGAGTGTCGGCACTGGCGATTTGAGGGGCATGGGGTGGTCGCTTTCCTTGGTTGGGGCCGATGTCACATGGGGCAATCCGGCAAGATCGCCGATACATCCCTCATTAACCATAAAGTCAGCAAATACCAATATGAGTCCGGTATATCCAAATAAGGGTGGCGGTGTGTCGCGGGTGTCAAATCAGTTGTGGATTTTCGGCCTCGGCCTCCTGGCTGCACTGGGAGATGCCCAATCCCTTTCCGCCCAGCCAGCCCAGAACGATCCAGCTGCCGACGATGCCGGCCTGCAATCATTTTTCCCCGACGATCCCTGGGCGTTGCTCAGAGCCGCATTTCCTTCCGCCGGCCAAACTGACGGCAATAATGATGACCTCGAAGTCCAACTTCGTCCCACTTTTGGGGAGGATGCCGGCAACGGCAACGCCATGGCGGGGCAGAATCCGGACCCGACATTCACCGGCGCGCGAAATGGCGGCCGAGCCGGCACTTACCGTGCCCAGGGGTTTGAAACCCGTTTGGATACGGTGGCGGACCGACGTCGAGCGGAACTGGACGCCATTGGTCTTAAATTAGGCACCTTCACGTTTTTTCCCCAGATCCAGGCCTCCACCACCCGCACTGACAATGTATTTTCCACCAGTACGGCAAAAATGTCCGATACCATCGTTTCCCTCAGACCCTCATTTGAGTTGCGGTCGGACTGGCGGCGCAATGCCGTAGCTATTGCCGGAACGGGCGAGTGGGGCAAATTCTCACGCTTCAAATCTGAGAATATTCTGCGTGGGGCCCTGACCGGCGACGCCCGGCTGGACATTACACCCTTCATTGCCGCCGGCCTCAGATTGTCTGTGGCCTCCGACCAGGAGGGGCGCGGCAGCCCCGACGCCGTTACCGGGGCATCAGGATCAGGTCCCGTGCGCCTGCGAACCTATGGGGCGGAACTCAGCCTGGCGCGGCGCTTTAACCGGCTGGTGGGCACATTGCGAGGCGGCTTGTCCCTAACCGACTACGATGATGTCGATCTGCTCGCCGGCGGCAGCGACAACAACGATGACCGAGATGTTAAAACCAGTTCCGTCGGGCTCCGCCTGGCCTATGAGCTGAGCCCGGCGGCAAGCGTCTATGGCGATCTTGAACTGGATCGGCAGACCAATCGCCAGCCGA
>QILX01000046.1 GCA_003232175.1 Hyphomicrobiales bacterium
CATTTTTTGACGCCGCCAGCCTTGGGAACTTCACAACCAATATTTTTAACAGCCTCACATTGGCAGTCCTTGCAGCGTCGCTCACATTGCTTTTCGGAATTTTTCTCAGCTACGCCAGCCGGCTATCGCGCACACCCCCGGTTCGCGGCGCGGCGCTGGCGGCATCGGTAGGCTACGCCGTGCCCGGCACGGTGCTGGCGATCGGCATTTTGGTGCCCCTGGCCGGTATCGACAATTTTATTGACGGCATCGCGCGCGCCAGCTTTGGATTTTCGACCGGATTATTGCTGTCGGGGACAATTTTCGCCATCACTTACGCCTATGTGGTCCGGTTCATGGCCATCTCATATGGGGCCATAGATGCCGGCCTGGGCCAGGCATCGCCAAACCTTCACATGGCGTCACGCATCCTGGGCCGGACACCATACCGGACCCTTCGTGAAGTACATCTGCCGCTCATTCGGCCAGCCATTGCCGCCGCCACATTGCTGGTTTTTGTCGACGCGATGAAAGAGCTTCCCGCGACATTGCTCTTGCGCCCGTTTAACTTCGATACCCTGGCGACCCATGTCTACACTTACGCCTCCCTGGAAACAGTTGAGGAGGCTTCACTGTCGGCCCTGGCGATTGTAGCGGTCGGAATTCTGCCGGTCCTCTTGCTTAACCGAACCATTGGCCGCCGGGAGGAGAAATAGAATTTTTCGCTGATTTAAGGGTTAAGTCTGTGCCATCCCGCTCCCCCACCCGGCCACCCCATAGATTGTATCCTGGGGGTGGCCGGGTGGGGGAGCGGGATCCGGGTGGGGGAGCGGGATGGCACAGACTTAACCCTTAAATCAACGAAAAAACTCTTCGAAGCGGGCCTCAAAGCCGGGTGAAGACCTTGTCGACCCGGGCAAGAAATTTGCGCCGGCTTTTATCGGTGGAGCTGTCGATGCGGTAATGCGCCAGCCACAATTTGCGGCACCTTTTGGCGCAGATATTGGCAATACCGCGCATCAACGTCCGGCGCCCCGGATCACCGATATATTTGAGCAACCACCACGGCGCCCCGCAGGTGGAAACCGCGGCAATGAGGCGAATGTTTTGCAGAACCGGCTGCACAGGCCGGCCCGGTTCGGGCAATACGAACGTCGCATAAGGCACCCACACCCGATCAAGCCAACCCTTCAGCATCGCCGGCAACCCGAACCACCAGGTCGGATAGACAAAAACCAGCCCTTGCGCCCATTTGAGCTGATCAAGATAGGTTCGCACCGGGACCTCATTGGCCCCTTCGGTATGATAATCGCGCCGTTCTTCGGCGCCCATCACCGGGTCGAAATCCTCGCCGTAAAGATCGACCAGCTTGACCTCATGCCGGTCGCCCTTTTCAAGCGCTGCGACAACGGTATCCCTTATCGAGGCGGTAAGGCTATCAGGACAGGGGTGACAATAGATGATCAAAATGCGCATGGGTTCAAGTGTCAGCTCGCCAGACCGGGGAACAGATAGACCTGGGTCTTGGAAAAATCATAATCCGGATTGTCCCAGGCGATCATCTTTCCCGGGTTGAGCAGACCCTTGGGATCGGCCTCGCGTTTGAATGCCAGCTGCACCTCATCGGTCTGCTTCATGCCCCCCTCTTCAAGAGTATACCGGTGAGGATTGAATATCGGGCAACCCATATCCTCATGCTTGGCCATGATTTCATCGAGGCGTTTTTCGTTCGTAAAGCGCAGCATCGGCAGGCCGAAACACGTGACCTGACCGTCAAATCGAACAAATTCCAGATGAGCCATCAGCTCGTTTTTGCCGGCATCAACAAAGGGCTGGTGAACTTTTTCAACCAGATCAATATGGTTCGGAAACGGATAGAGTACCTGTAGATAGGTGATCGCCGGATCGTGCCGAAGCGCACGAAGGGTTGTGTGGTTCCAGGCCAGTTCGTACGCGACCGGCAGGCCGCTATTGTCCATGGTGTCGGACCGGTAAAGCATCTCGCCACCTTCCCGGCCGGTGAAGGCGGTAAAGGCGTCCATCGAATTTGGCGCCACCATGACCACGACAATGCTCTGGCCCGAGGCCAAGTATTTTCCGTGGCGTTTGAAATAAAGCTGCGGCGCCGGGGCGGCGATGGGGGCAATTTCCTTCACCGCGATCCCATCCGCGTTGCCAAGTGCGTCGGCATACCGCACTCCATCCATGAAACTGTCAAAGCCAACAAGCACATCGACCCAGTCATGGGCCATGGTCAGCGGCATCTCGACTTCGGTAATGATCCCGTTGGTGCCATAGGCGTGGGAAACCTTCTGCAGATCGTATCCCGTCAGATCGATCACCCGGGGGCTTGCCTCCATGGTGACGATGCGCAAGCGCAGGACATTGCCGATATCGCGCAAGCCCCCCCAGTTGATCGAACCGACCCCCCCCGATCCCCCGGCGACAAAGCCGCCAATGGTGGCGGTCTTGGTGGTTGAGGGGTGCATGCGCAATTCCTGCCGCGAATGGGCCCGGGTCGCAATATCAATGTCGTCGATAATCGCCCCGGCCCCGGCGACAACCCGCCCCGGTCCGATCTCGGTGATCTGCGACATCTCCGCCATATTGAGCACCACGCCCCCGGAAAGCGGCATCGCCTGGCCATAATTTCCGGTCCCGGTGCCCCGAACCGTAACCGGAACATCGCGGGCAAAAGCCGCCGCCGCCACCCGTACAACCTCGTCCTGGGTTTTCGGCGTTACGACAATATCGCCGGTCACCTCGTCAAGTTGGCGTTTCAGGACCGGGCTGTACCAGTAAAAGTCCCGACTTTTCTGCCGCACGATGGCTGGGTTGTCTTCAATGGCAAGACCGTCAAGATCAGCTTTCAAGGCATCGATATCTGGCATCAGGCAACTCCGAGCAGGGCATCAAGTTCGCAATAGTCCGGCAGGGCCCGTTCGATGGCCCGACCGTCCCGCAAGACCACGCGGTCACTTTGCGGCCGGGACAAAAG
>QILX01000027.1 GCA_003232175.1 Hyphomicrobiales bacterium
TTGCTGGTCTCCATCCGCTCCGGCGCCCGGGCCTCGATGCCCGGCATGATGGACACCATTCTCAATCTGGGGCTCAACGATCAGACCGTTGTCGGGCTGGCGGAAAAATCCGGCGACGAGCGCTTTGCCTATGACAGCTATCGCCGGTTTATCCAGATGTATTCCAATGTCGTGCTCGGCGTTGATGCCGAGGAGTTCGAGGACATTCTCGATACCCTGAAGATTGAAAATGACCTGATGTTCGACACCGATCTTGAGGCAAAAGACTGGCGCCAGATCGTCGCGCTCTACCAGGCCAAGGTCCTTGAGGATCTGGGCCAGCCCTTCCCGCAAAACGTCTCGGACCAGCTCTGGGGGGCGGTGTGCGCGGTTTTCGGCTCCTGGCAGAATGCCCGCGCCAACACCTATCGGCGCTTGCACGATATCCCTGACAGTTGGGGCACGGCGGTCAATGTCCAGGCCATGGTGTTCGGCAATATGGGGAAAAATTCCGCCACCGGCGTCGCCTTTACCCGCAATCCGTCCACCGGCGAGAAGGCATTTTACGGCGAATATCTGGTCAACGCCCAGGGCGAGGATGTCGTTGCCGGCATTCGCACGCCCCAGAACATCACCGAAGCCGCCCGCATCGAAGCGGGCTCGAACGACCCCTCCCTTGAGGCCCTGATGCCGGAAGTCTATGCCGAGCTTGCGGCCATCAGCAGCCAGCTTGAAGCTCACTACAAGGACGTGCAAGACATCGAGTTCACCGTGCAGGACGGCAAGCTGTGGATGCTGCAGACCCGCACCGGAAAGCGCACTGCTGCCGCGGCGCTGAAAATCGCTATCGATATGGCCGAGGAGGGGCTCATCGGCCGCAACGAGGCGATCCTGCGCATTGACCCGCTGTCCCTGGACCAGTTGCTGCACCCCACCTTGGACCCCGATGCTAAAAAACGTGTCATTGCCACCGGCCTGCCGGCATCCCCTGGCGCGGCCTGCGGCGAGCTGGTGTTTTCCGCCGACGCCGCCCAGAAGCTTGCCAAGGACGGAACCAAAGTTATCCTCGCCCGGATGGAAACCAGTCCTGAGGACATTCACGGCATGCACGCTGCCGTTGGCATCCTCACCTCCCGCGGCGGCATGACCAGCCATGCGGCGGTTGTCGCCCGGGGCATGGGCCGGCCGTGCGTGTCCGGCGCCGGCGCCATCCGCATCGACTATGCCAAGGGGGTGCTGATCGTGCCCGGTCTGTCCCTGAACGAAGGCGACATCGTCACCATTGATGGCTCCACCGGCCAGGTTATTCTTGGCGAAGTGCCGACCTTGCACCCTGAATTGTCCGGCGATTTTGGCACCTTGATGCAATGGACCGATGATTTTCGCGTTCTGAAAGTCCGCGCCAATGCCGAAAGCCGCCTGGACGCGCAAACCGCCCTGAAATTTGGCGCCCAGGGCATTGGCCTGTGCCGCACCGAGCACATGTTTTTCGAAGCGGACCGCATTCTGGCCGTGCGCCAGATGATCCTGGCCCGCGATGAGGCGGGGCGGCGGGCGGCATTGGAAAAGATCCTGCCGATGCAGCGCGCCGATTTTGTCGATCTGTTCGAGGTCATGGCCGGGCTGCCGGTGACCATCCGTCTGCTCGACCCACCGCTGCATGAGTTTTTGCCCCACACCCACGCCGATATTGGCGAGGTCGCCGCGACCATGGGGGCCGATCCTGAAGCTTTGCGGACCCGCATTAGCGAGCTGACCGAATACAACCCCATGCTCGGCCACAGAGGCTGCCGGCTGGCCATCTCCTATCCCGAAATCCCCGAAATCCAGGCCCGTGCTATTTTCGAGGCCGCCCTTGAGGCCGCAAGAACCACCGGCAACAAAGTGACACCGGAAATCATGGTGCCGCTGGTCGCAACCCGGGCCGAACTGGCCAGGGTCAAGCAGATCATCGACCGCACCGCCTTAGCTGTGATGGAGGAAACCGGCGAGACCCTGGAGTATCAGGTCGGCACCATGATCGAGCTGCCGCGCGCGGCGCTGCAAGGGGGCCAAATCGCCGAGGTGGCGGAATTTTTCTCCTTCGGCACCAATGACCTCACCCAGACCGCTTTTGGCATCAGCCGCGATGACGCCGCCAGCTTCCTCGTCGAATATGTCAAAAGCGGCATTCTCCCCGCTGACCCCTTTGTCAGCCTCGATATCGACGGCTGATATCCATGGGTACGACCCGCGGCCGGCAGACCCGCCCTGATCTGA
Organism: Hyphomicrobiales bacterium; assembly: GCA_003232175.1. Classification (GTDB taxonomy): domain Bacteria; phylum Pseudomonadota; class Alphaproteobacteria; order Rhizobiales; family SZUA-8; genus SZUA-8. The sequence continues at coordinate 2,239 of QILX01000027.1, forward strand.
AAGTCGGGATCTGCGGCGAACATGGCGGCGATCCGGCATCGATCGCCTTTTGCGCCCAAGCCGGCCTGGATTATGTGTCCTGCTCGCCCTACCGGGTGCCGATCGCCCGTCTCGCGGCGGCCCAGGCGGCGATTGGCGGTGTTGGCGACGGTGGCGCGGCCTGACGGTAGGAATTTGCGAATCAATCGCTCGACTTTTTCGACAAATCCGGGCTTGGCGATGCGTTTTTGACGAAAAATGACCTGGGCAAAATATAATTGTTCGCCATCCTCCAAGTCCCCCTTTGTGACATTAGCCTTACTCGTGGACGTTTCGGTGTTCAACGATCCGGCGTCCAGCGTTAATCATAATCTCAGCTCAGAATCGTAACTGCCGCAGTTTCCTGCCTTTATCTCGCCATTCTACGTCAGTAGGGAGTTAGGGGGCAGAGCCGAATGTCACTTGCATACGGCTTTAGAGTTCGACGCTTTAAGCTCGAATTAACGTTAAGGGGCAACACTCTCTTGGATTGCGGCAAAGAGTTCCATCGTGGTAAACAAAGTGCTAACACACTATTGCCACGACACAATTTTGAGCCAGGAGGCTCAAGGCGGGTCAATAGCAAACCGGGTCTGACAGAATGTCAGGTTCAAAGTCAGGCCTATGGGTCGGCTTATTTAAGGGGTTCTATGGAGCGGGAAGCGGGTCTCAAAAGACGCTTCGTTCTAGCGGTATCGAACGTTTTTGCAGCGGTCGGCCTTGTGGGGCTCCTGTCCTATGCCTTTTTGGCCCCATCCGACAATCAGCAGGTGGTGGAATCGGCAGCGGGACCGACATTACGGGTTCGCATTGTCGAAAAGGCACCTGAACTTGTCCTTGAAGAGGTCGTCCGCGTGCCTCCGGTGGTCGAAGAAGTGCCCAACATTCTCAGGGCTGCCATAGACGACACCTCCGCCCGGCTTGTAGCCGAGGCCGAATTGTCCGTCCCGGTCAGCACCGGTTCGGTTCGGGCCTCTTTTGAAGTGCGCCGCCTGGTTATCGGACCGGGCAGCGGAGAATTTGCGCGTCCCCTTATTCGTCAGGCCTCGCTGTCGCCGGGGCAGATTTTTCCGCGAGCGGATTTTTTCGACAACGGCCTGCGGCAGGACCCGCTCGACGATCTTTCCGCCCCCGATACCCTGATCCAGGAAGAAGGCCTGTCGCGCTATCACGACACCCTGGCCAAAACCGAGACGGTGGCGCTAACCCGTACCCAGGACGGAAATGCCCTGATCCGGCTGGCATTCACCCCGCCGCCTTTTATCA
>QILX01000054.1 GCA_003232175.1 Hyphomicrobiales bacterium
CGCCAAATCTTCTTTCAATTTCCCGTCAAGATCGGTGGCATGAAGCTCAAGATAGGTTTTGGCGCCATTCTCCCGTTCCGCCGTCGGCAGCAACGGCAGGACCTCCAAAAGTCCGTGGATCAACGTGCCGCGCCGGAAGCGGTTTTCTTTGATCTGGGAAAGAGGTGAGATCGCCGCCGGAGCGCCGGCATCGGCTCTGGCCGGTGATGATGGTGCGAGCCGCCGCGCCGGGAAAGAGCTTTTTACCGGCTTCAATGCCCAATCCGGCGGCGTAATGGCTTTGTCGATGCCGCGCAAAGGGTCGTCGGCTTTATTCACGCCGCTGCTGCGTTGCGGCAGCATATAGCGCAGCCGGCCCTCGCCGATATCTTGAGCTTCGCCGCCGAAATGGGTCGCCAGCCCTTCGCGAACCAGATCGTACCAGCACCCCGATGGCGGCGATTTCGGTTTTTTTGAAAGGTAGCCGGTGACTATCAGCCAGTCGCAGGCCCTGGTCATGGCCACATAGAGGAGGCGGCGATATTCCTCGGCCTCAAGGTCTTTCTTGGCAGCCTTCGCCTGATTTCGCCTGATTGATCGCCTCGACAACTTTACCGGGATCGCGCGACCAGACCGGCAGGGCAAGACCGGCATCGGCGATTTCGACATCATCGAATTCGAATCGGTTTCCCTTCTTCGGAAGCGAACAGGTGTCGGGGAGAAAGACGATATTGGCCTCAAGCCCCTTGGCGCCATGCACGGTCATGACCCGCACCTCGTCCTTGCCGTGTTCCATGTCGCGTTTTATTTCCATTTCGCCACGGGCGAGCCAGGTCAGAAAACCGTCAAGCGTCGGGGTTTCGCGGGCCTCGTAGTCAAGCGCCGCGGCAAGGAATTCGTTAATCGGATCATCAGCCTCGACGCCCAGCCGTTTGTGGATCGCCTCGCGGCGGCCCGGGGCGCAGAGAAATTGCGAGAAAAACTCAAACGGCGGCACCTGATCCGCCAGAGCCAGGGCGGCGGCGAGCGCATCACGCGCGGCAACCAGATGCGGGGTCTGCGTTTCCTCGGCATGGCGCCGCAAAGCCCGCCACAGACTGGTTTTCCGGCCCCAGGCGATATTGAATAGATCGTCCTCGCCAAGTCCGATCAACGGGCTTCTGAGGACGGTAGCCAGGGTAAGATCATCCTCGGGAAGGGTGGCGAAACCGCCAAGCGCCATCAGATCCTCCACCGCGATCTGTTCGGTCAGCCTCATCCGGTCGACACCGGCGACCGGTACCCCGCGCAGCTTCAGCTCGCGGACCATGGCATCGACAAATTCATTGCGCCGCCGCACCAGGATCAGAATATCGCCGGGCCGGATATTGCGCCCCCTTGCGGGCAGGACGGTCTCCTCATCCAGCCAGACGGCGATCTTTGTGGCGATTTCCCGGGCCAGCACCAGCTTCGAGCTGCCCGGCGCGATGGTGTCGACGGGTACGGTCCACGGGTCGGGTCCCGCTTCGTCATCAACGCGCGCCGGTGGCCACAGCTCGACCAGGCCCGGCGCATCGCGTCTGGCATTGTGATGCACCGCATCGCCGCCGGCACTGAGCCCGCTGGCGGCATTTTCAGCGGCAAAAACCGCATCGACGGCTGCAAGAATATCGCCGGTGGACCGAAACGAATCCTCCAGGGGAACGGCGTCCCATAAAAGGTCGGCGGCTTCGACTTTTTTGGCGAAATACCGGCGCATCTGCTCGAACATGGCCGGATCGGCGCCCTGAAACGAAAAGATCGATTGTTTCTGGTCACCGACCGCGAATACCGTCCGGGCCCGGTCCCCGGCGCTCGCGCCCGATAACATGTCTTCGGCGAGGTAGCGCACAATGTCCCATTGCCGGGGGCTGGTGTCCTGGGCCTCATCGACAAGAATGTGGTCAATGCCGCCATCGAGTTTGTAAAGCACCCATTGCGCATCCGCCGATTGTGACAGCAGCTGGCCGGTTTTTTGAATGAGGTCGTCAAAATCGAGCAAGGACCTGGCGCGCTTTTCCGTCTCATAGGCGCTAACCACATGATGGCCAAGCACCAGGGCGGCGCGAGTGGCTTCAAGGGTGTGGGCGACGGCGAGCAGGTGCAACAGCTCGCCCGCCCGCGCCAGTTCGGAATGCGTCCATTCCGCCAGGTCGGGTCTTTCGTCGCACAGGTCATTTGTCATGGCTCGGGCGCGAACTTTGTCTTTCGATCCGGTCAAAAATACCCCCTGATGGGCCGCAAACGCCTGTTGGGGGGTCTGGCTGTTCGCCAGCGCCATCATCGACGGCGCCAGCTTTTTGTCGGTATCCCTTCCTCTCGCCAGAAGCCCGGCCGCCTCACGTGCTTTTTCGCGATCAAAATCGGGCCCGAAATGGTGCGCGAGTATATTTGCCTCGTCATACTCGACGCCACTGGTGCCCAGGGTTGCGGCCAGGGTGGTGAGGAGCGCCTCGACCGTTGCGCTGTCGCCGGCTTTTGAATAGTGCTCCCGCCGTTTGAGGAATTGGAGGAACAATCCGTCCAGACCCAAATCGTGCAGACCCAGTGATACGGTGCCTAATGCTCGTGCCATGGGACTGCCGGGCGCTTTGGCAGCTTGCGCCATCAGCGCTTCGCGAATCTCGGCGAGAATTTCCAGGGTGCCGCGTTCATCGAGCTGATTGAAAT
>QILX01000356.1 GCA_003232175.1 Hyphomicrobiales bacterium
CCTATTCCGCAGCTTCCGCCAGAACCCCGGTGGCCAGGGCCGAACATTCGGCCATGGTTTTGGAGGCCCGGGCGACCGGGTTGGTGAGATAAAAATCCGAAATTACAGGCGCAAAAGTTTCGGCGGAAACCTCGCCACCGTGTTTTGCCAGCGCTTCGATGTCCGAAATTTTCGCAGGTTCGATCACATCAGACCGGCCCAGATGCGGAACCGTCTCGGTCATCGCGGTGCGCAATCCAGCCAGGTCGTCAAAGGGCAGTTTTTTGCCAAGCACTTCGGACAGAGCGCGTAAAATGGCCCAATCCTCGCGAGCATCGCCGGGGGGGAAGACCGCGCGGCGGGCAATCTGCTTGACATAAGTGCCTGATTTTTCGGTGTAGGCCGCACCAGGCAAGATGACATCGGCCCGATGGGCTCCGGCATCGCCATGGCTGCCCTGATAGATCACGAACGCACCGGGCTCGACGTCGATTTCGTCAGCTCCCAGAAGGAAAAGAACATCCACCCCGCCGGCCCTGGCCATCTGCAAGGCGCCAAGACCGCCCTGGCCCGGTACCGCGCCAAGGTCCAGGGCGCCGACACGCGACGCGGCGGTGTGAAGAACCGCAAAACCATTCCAGTCTTCTGACAGCGAGCCGGTCGATACCGTGGCCTGGGCGACCATGGATAGTATTGCGCCGCCGTCGGGCCGCGCCACAGCGCCCTGCCCCACAAGCCAGATCGGACGCTTCATCCCGATCGGGCCGTGATCGGTAAACCGTGTCAGATCTCCCGGAGAGCCGCCGACGTGGTGGTAATCGTATGTCAGATCGACCTTTTCGCCGATGAGGCCAACTCTCAGCCCGCCACGCAGCCAGCGCTTGCGGATGCGGGCATTGAGCACCGGGGCTTCCAATCGGGGATTGGCGCCGATGATCATGATGCCGTCGGCATCCTCGATCCCGGCAATGGTGGGATTGAACAGATATGAGGCACGGCCGAATTTCGGGTCTAACGCCGTACCATCCTGACGGCAATCCAGATTTTGCGAACCGATGGCGTCCATCAGCGCCTTGAGGGCAAAAACCTCCTCAGTCGCCGCAAGATCGCCGACAATTGCACCGATCCGACTCGGCGACACGAGCTTAATTTTGGCGGCAATGGCGGCAAAGGCTTCAGCCCAGCTGGCAGGCTGCAGACGGCCATCCACCCGTATATAAGGTCGGTCCAACCGCTGGGTGCGCAGGCCGTCCCAGATGAAACGTGTCTTGTCAGAAATCCATTCTTCGTTCACATCATCATGGTTGCGCGGCATGACGCGCATGACTTCGTTGCCGCGCGCATCGACCCGGATCGACGATCCCACCGCATCCATCACATCGATGGTTTCGGTCTTGCGCAGCTCCCAGGGGCGAGCAGAAAAGGCATAAGGCTTCGAGGTCAGCGCCCCCACCGGGCAAAGATCGATGATATTGCCCTGAAGCTCCGAACCCATGGCCTTTTCAAGGTAGGTGGTGATCTCCATGTCCTCGCCGCGGCCAATAGCGCCAAGCTCCTCGACCCCGGCAACCTCGGTTGTGAAACGCACGCAGCGGGTGCAGTGGATGCACCTGGTCATGATAGTTTTGACCAGGGGTCCGATATATTTGTCTTCCACCGCGCGTTTGTTTTCGTGATAGCGGCTGGCATCGACGCCAAAGGCCATGGCCTGGTCCTGCAGGTCGCACTCTCCGCCCTGATCGCAAATCGGGCAGTCGAGCGGATGGTTGACCAGCAGGAATTCCATCACCCCTTCGCGGGCTTTTTTTACCTGCGCGGAATTGGTCCTGATCTCCGGCGGCTCGCCATCACGCCCAGGACGCAGATCGCGCACGCACATAGCGCAAGACGCAGCGGGTTTGGGCGCCCCCACCACCTCGATCAGGCACATGCGGCAATTGCCCGCCACCGACAGCCGTTCGTGAAAACAAAACCGCGGAATTTCGACACCGACCAACTCCAGCGCCTGAATAATCGCCAGATCGCCAGGAACGTCGATTTCCTTGCCGTCGATGATGATTTTGGTCATGGGGCGGGCGTCTCAGATTTTGAAACTTCAAAAGCAGCAAACAGATCCGAAACCAGGACACCGCGAATACGAAGACCGTCCATATTGCAGTTGTCGATACGGCAATTTGTCAGGTTCACATTTTGAATGCTCACACCTTCCATATTTGCGTCATCAATGCTGCAACCGGACATATTCACATCTCGAAAACTTGTATTTGACAAATTCACATCATCGAAATTTGAATGGCTAACATCAGCCTTGCTGACTTTCAGTTTTTCGCGGATATCGCATATGTCCATGACGTTTCTTTCAGGCAATGCCCTTACTCCGCCGCCTCAAGAGGCAATTCCATCGGTTTTGGATTGGCCGCGTATTCGTCGATTCGCTCTTCGATCTTATAGCGAAAATGACGGATGAGCCCCTGTCGCCCAAAGCGCAAATCGTGTGGCCTTCGACCTGCTTGGTGACGTCGAGCAGCATGTCGATTTCGCGTTTTTCCGCCTCCCCCCGGGCCATGCGGTCCATGATGCGCCACATCCAGCCGGTGCCCTCGCGGCACGGCGTGCACTGGCCGCAGCTTTCGTGTTTGTAAAAATAGCTCAGCCGGGCAATGGCACGGACGATATCGGTGGATTTATCCATGACGATGACCGCCGCGGTGCCAAGGCCCGATTTCAGATCGCGCAAGGTATCAAAATCCATATCCAGCGAATCGCACTGCTTTGCCGGCAGGCAGGGCACCGACGAGCCGCCGGGAATGACCGCCAGAAGATTGTCCCAGCCACCACGCACCCCGCCACAATGTTTTTCGAGCAGCTCGCGAAGCGGAATGCCCATTTCCTCTTCGACATTGCAGGGTTTTTCGACATGCCCGGAAATGCAGAACAATTTGGTGCCGGTATTGTTGGGCTTGCCAAGCCCTGAAAACCAGGCCGCGCCGCGCCGCAATATTGTCGGCGCGACGGCGATTGATTCCACATTGTTCACCGTGGTCGGACAGCCATAGAGCCCGCAATTGGCCGGGAAAGGCGGTTTGAGGCGTGGCTGGCCTTTTTTGCCTTCCATGGATTCCAGCAGCGCGGTTTCCTCGCCGCAAATGTAAGCGCCGGCGCCGTGATGAAGGTAGAGGTCAAAATCCCAGCCCGAACCACAGGCGTTCTTGCCGATCAGCCCCGCTTCATAGGCCTCGTCTATGGCATGCTGCAGCCGCAGCCGTTCATGAATGAATTCACCGCGCACATAGATGTAGGCGGTATGTGCCCCCATGGCGAAAGACGCAAGCAGACACCCTCTCGCGGTCCTTGCAGGTGCCCGGTTCGGATTCGTCCGCATTGACCACCAGATAATGAGGCCGTCCGTCATTCTCCTTAGGCATGAAGGACCACTTCAATCCGGTCGGGAACCCCGCCCCGCCCCGGCCGCGAAGCCCTGAGCCCTTCATCTCCTCGACAATCCAGTCCCCAATCCAGTCCCGACCCCTGATTAGGATCGATTTAGTATCGTCCCAGCTGCCGCGCGCCCGGGCGCCGGCAAGCTGCCAGTCGTCAAAGCCGTAAAGATTGGTGAAAATGCGGTCCTTGTCAGCGAGCATCGCGCATCTCCCCGAACACCGGCATGAGAATTGTCACAAACAGATAGCCGACATAAATGACAAAAAGCGCCCCGGAAATGAGCAGCCTGAAAACCGCTTCTTCGCTGGTAAGACCATTATCGAGCACAAACAGATAGATCAGAACGATCACCATGAGCACAAGGGCCGGCGCTTCCCACAGAGTAAAGCGCAGCACCGCCTTTTTTACCACGTCATCGGTTTTCGCAACGCTCATGCCTTGCCCTTCCCTTGGGCCAGGCTTTTTGTCGCGCGCAATCCGGCCCTTGAACTGCAGCCGCGCATCAACCCAGGCGATATGGTCGCCGGTCCATTCGGCGATCTGATCAAAGCGGTAAATGCCAAGACCGTTGAGAACGCCTTCAAGCTTGGGGCCCACACCGGAAATCCGTTTCAGGTCGTCGGCGCCCTCTTCAGGCTTGGATGCGAATAATTTTGGTTCACTCTGCCTGGCTTCTGCGACAG
>QILX01000206.1 GCA_003232175.1 Hyphomicrobiales bacterium
CGCATCATCAAAGACGAGGCCCTGACCGAAATTGCGACAAATGCGCCAAAAAATGAAAACGACCTGAGCCGATTGCGCGCCATGCCCCGGGGTTTTGAACGTTCGCGGGCCGCCGGCGGCGTACTGGAGGCCGTGGCTGCGGGCAGCAAGCGTGATTTATCCACCCTGCCGGCTCTGCCGGTGCGGGAGCCCCTGCCGCCAAGGCTCGAACCAGTTGTCGATCTGCTGAAAGTGGTTCTACGTCTGCGCGCCCGGCAGCAAAAAGTTGCCCAGCGCCTGCTGGCAACGACCGAAGATCTGGAGCGCATCGCCCTTGACGACGCCGCCGATGTGCCTGGCCTTAAAGGCTGGCGTCGGGAAATTTTCGGCGATCTGGCCCTGGATGTAAAACACGGTCGCCGCGCTATTGTCGTGAATGACGGTCAGGTTCAACTGGTCAAACAACCCCAGAAGACCACGGCCTGAAACGTTTCACGTTCAGACGGCCTCTTCTTCATCACCAAAATAGCGCCGCAGCAATGGTATCGTGATACGGCGCCCTTCCTCCAGGGCCAGGCGATCCGCGGTTATCACCAGGGCGGCGGCGGCGGCGAAAGAACGCTCAATTCGGCGTGCGGCAAAAGCGGTGGTCTGGGGGGCAACGTCGATCTGACGATCCGCGAACAGTTTCACCAGCAAAGTTTCCAGCAGGTCAATATCGGGTTGAAGGATCTCGGCGGTGCCGGCGGCGCGCAATCGCGAAACAAGGTCGGGCACACCAACGCCAAGCCGGGCCCATGGCACCCGTGCTGTCAATAACAAAGCGCCGCCGGTTTCCATCGTATGATTGATCAAATGGAACAAGCCATCTTCGTCCAGCCGCTCGCGGTCAATATCTTCAACACAAATGGCCTGTCCCTGATGGCCGGCGGCAACAAGACCCGGCAGAAACCGGCTGATCTGATCGGCATCGATTAGAGTAGCGCTTGCGCGGGTGGCCCATATTCGCGCCAGATGGCTCTTGCCCGAATTTGCCGCGCCATGGAGCAGGACAACTGTATGTGGCCAGTTGGGCCAGGCCATGACCAGCTTGAACGCCTGGGCATTTGCCGAACCGGTAATATAATCTTCGGCGCCAAATTCCGGCAGTTGCCGGTTTTTGGTAGTGTCAGCGGTTTCATCGCCCGTCTCTGGGTCTGGCGGCTGGTCCTTCATGTCGGCGGATCACCCGGCGTTCCATGATAAAACGGGCTGTCGAGATAGCGTTTAAGCAAAAATCTCAATACCACGCCAATCGCGGCCGCAAGGGGCACCGCCAGCAACAGGCCAACAAAGCCAAACATCGACCCAAAGGCGAATAACGCCAACATGCAGGCCGACCGAGTTGCCAACCAGACGCGGCGAAATGATGTTGCCTTCGAAAAATTGCCCGACGCCAAAAATCGCCGCGATGATCGCGATATAGGTGAAATCGGGGTCAGGCCAGGTCTGAAGGACGGCCATACCCACAGCGGCGACAAACCCCACGATCGATCCAACATAAGGAATGAAGCTGATCAATCCTGCAACCAGACCGATCAGCAATCCAAATTGCAGGCCGGCCACGGACAGGGCAACCGCGTAAAAAACGCCCAATATCAGGCAAACCGTGCTCTGACCGCGAACAAATCCCGCCATGGCGCGATCGATGTCATGGCAGATTTCACGAATGGACTGGCGATGATCAAGGGGCAGCCAGCTGTCGATCCTGTCAACGATTTTATCCCAATCGACCAGCAGATAAAACGCCACAACGGGGGTTACAACCAGCAGCGAAAGCAGCCCAAGCAGCGCCACACCGCCCGCAAATACTCCGCCCGCCAGCCGCGCCAGCCAACCAACCGCGTCCTTGGCAACCCCGGCCAGATAACCCTCAATGGTCAGATCGCTGTTCTTGGTCAGCTCACGCAACCAGTCCAGACGCAAGGTCAACTCGGCCTCGATGGACCGCACCGCATCAGGGGTTGCCGCCGCCAGTTGGCCAATCTGGCTGCCGATAATCGGCACGATCAACACAATTACGGCGGCAAAGACCAACACCGCCACACCGACAATTACCGACGTGGCGATAACCCTGGACATGCCATATTTTTCAAGGCGATCCGCCAACGGATCGAGCATATAAGCGAGCGCCATGCCGGCGACAAAGGGAAGCAGAACACCACCCAGAATATACAATACCGCGATCAGCACCAGCAGCCCTACCAGCCAGAAAATGAGCTGTTTCTGAAAACTCAACTCCCACCCTCCCTGTCGCTGTTTGGTCTGGCTTCCGGCGTTCCGGCAAGATGCCGCATCCACTCGGCAAAATAGGCATAAAGAGACAGCAAGGTGAGGCTGGCAACACCAACAATCAACACCTGCCACAAACCGGGCACCGAAAGACCAAGGCCAAGGTCGGCAAGCGCCACGCCCGCAAGCACGATCTGCGCCGCGGTATTGGCCTTGCTGACGAACAAAGGCCGTACCTTGACCGGACTGCCGATAAGCCAGCTCACCACAAAAGCCAGAACAATCAAAATGTCGCGGCTGACAACCAGAAACACCAGCCACACCGGAAAAACGCTGGTTACCCCGAGCGTAACATAGATCGAGATCAGTAAGAGCTTGTCGGCCAGCGGGTCCAGATAGGCGCCAAGCTCCGTCGCCTGATTAAATTGCTTGGCGATAAAGCCATCAACGGCATCGGTGGCGCCGGCGATAATGAACAGCCAGAACGCCCAGGCGGGCTGTCCTGTGATAATAAGATACACCACTACAGGAACCATAAACATTCGCGACAGGGTGATAATATTGGGAAGGCTCACGACACTTCAATCCAGTTGGGGGCAGGTATCATCGCGGCCCAAGTTCCCATCGTTCGCCGGTATCGAACATGGCATATCCCAACCCGTCGAGTTGATTGAGAAAGGCGCTAAGATCACCGTTGAACCTGACAACGACACTGGCGCTGCCTGCGGCAAGGGCCGAAACGCTTACCGAATTGACACCGGCCATGGTCTCAAGCCGGTCGCGCACATCAACCCATTCGGGCAGATCGCGAAAGGGCACGACAAAAGCAAAATCTTCAGTATTGGCGCCGGCGCTGCCGCCTTCAGACAATCGCCATTGTTCATCAAGGGCATCCAGCAGTGAATTTGCCAGATCACGAAAAGCCTGGGCCTCCTTGCCAACCACGACATCGACCTGAATTTGAATATTTGCGTTCCCTGCGGGACCAGGCCCGGTCAACGTGCCTCCGATCACAGCCTTTTCAGGATCGTAAACAGCAGTAGCGACAATGGCGAATTCGACAGAATATCTCGCCAGAAGCTGAGACAGGACAAAATCATCGGCGTCGGCGTTGATTACCCCTTCGCGGTCCAGCGCCGCGTCGGAGGCATCGCCCAAGGGCTGCAGCAGCGGCACGAGGCGGTCCTGCAACCCAAGGCGCTTGAAGGTCTCGGTCCATGCATCGGGGCCGCTGAAGAGGCTGAGCTGACCGGCGTTCCAGAATACCGGGATCAGCAAGGTGGGGGGCGATTGTACAATTGAGAGTTTAATTCCGTTCTGGGCCAGAAGAAGTTCGATGGCGTCGGGACTGAACCGAACCGTGAGAGAGGCCAGATACTGCGTCGGCCCGGTCCGTTCATT
>QILX01000355.1 GCA_003232175.1 Hyphomicrobiales bacterium
AGCCGGGCCGCCAGGATTTGACTTTCTGCATAAGAATCAGGATGCAGATACGTTGAGAATCCGCCACCCCGCAGATCATGGAGGCGGGCGCTGACCGCACCTATCAGCTCGCGAAAGGTTGACGATCCTTCGGGCTGGGCCGTCGCGCGCATAAATTTTTCATGATGGTAGATGGTCTCGAACAAGGCGACCTCATAACGGTCCCCTGAATAGTAAACTCCATATGTACCGTCATGAAACCGGCCCGGCCGGTCCGGGCTTGCGTGAACAAAGGGAGCCATAACCCAGCCCGCACCTTGACCGTGCAAACGCCTATGAGGGGGAACAAGGGCCAGATTGCCAATATTTTCATGCAGGCGCGGATTGGTCTTGGCTTCAGCCCGGGCGAGCAACTCCCAGTCGGCGGGATCAGCAGCGATATCCTCGAAAAGGGCGATGGGCGGAAAGCGGCTGTTGATAATGCGGTAGGTCTGCTCCCAGGTCACCTGGGAAACCGGCGGCAGCACCGTCACCACACCCCTCGTTGCGTATCAAGATAGCGCCGCACCCGCATCAAATCCGTCAGTTGCCCGCCTGCCATGATGTCGGTTGCGCTTTTTCCCCCGAATGCCGCGTTCGCGCGCTTTATCCAGCCATAGCTACGTTCGGGCGCATCAAAAAGCAGGCGCAAGGCCTTGTGGATGCCGATCAGATTGGAAAGGCGTGCCTGCAAGTCGATATTGACCCGGCCCAGATCGCCTCTCTTCCATCGGGCATAGGTCCGTAACCCAATGCCGCCCAGAAGGGCGCAAGCCTGCTCGTCCCCCAGCCCCCATCGCGCGAAAAGATTTATCACCGCACGCTGCATCGCCTGGGTTTCCTCAACGGAAATCTGGGGCGGACCTGAGAGGTCGAATGCTGAAATGGGTTCCAGGTGGGGCATGAACACTCCTTGCCATATGGCATAACATAGTGTGTTTTATGCCAAATGGCAAGACCTGCCTCCGAACCTGAAACCAGCCGCGCCGGATAGCGCTTGCTGCCTGAGCACTCCTGTTAAGAGTGGAGACGCTCTGGTCGTACATCCCGGACAGGCTGGTGGCGTGGGCGGTCGAGTTGACAAGTTCAGCCTCGATTCAACGGGCCAGCCAGCCGCCATCCACCGGCAGGACGGCGCCGTGGATATAGTCGGCCGCGGCGGAACACAAAAAAACCACGGCGCCTGAAATGTCCTTTGGCTGGCCCCAATGTCCTGCCGGAATACGGTCGACAATGGCTGTGTTGCGGGCCGGATCGTCGCGCAAGGCCTTTGTATTGTTGGTAGCGACATAACCTGGCGCGACGGCATTCACATTGATGCCCTTGCCGGCCCATTCACAGGCCAATAGCCTGGTCAGCCCCGCAAGCCCACTCTTACTGGCGGTGTAAGAGGGAATGCGAATGCCCCCCTGAAATGACAGGAGCGAGGCGATGTTGACAATTTTACCGCTGCCCCGGGGCAGCATATGCCGCGCCACGGCCTGGGTAAGAAAAAACAACGATTTCAAATTGACATCCATAACCGCGTCCCAGTCCGCCTCGCTAAAATCGATGGCATCGGCGCGGCGGATAATCCCGGCATTGTTGACCAGAATATCGATACCGCCACCCCATTCAAGGGTCTGATCGACAATACGCCCGATGGGGTCGAGCGTTGCAAGGTCTGCATTGATGGCCAGGAAATCCGCCTTTTCGCCAATCATCTCAGCGGTCTGGGACATATCCGAACGGCCGACACCGGCAATATTCGCACCCGCGCCGGCAAGCCCAACGGCGATGGCCTGACCGATCCCGGTGTTGGCTCCGGTGACGATGGCGGTCTTACCAGTCAGATCACAAAACCCGTTCATCGCAAGTCTTCCATGGCGACAAAATCCATATCGGTGAAGTCCTGATTGTCGCCGCCCATCGACCAGATGAAGGCATACCGCCCGGTGCCGGCGCCGCAATGGATCGACCAGCCCGGCGACAGGATGGCCTCTTCGGCGGCAACAACAAGGTGGCGCGTTTCGTCGGGCGCGCCCATGAAGTGAAAAACCCGAACCTCGGGGGCCATGTCAAAATAAAGATAGGCGGTCATGGGTGTGGCACGGCATGGTATTCCACACACTGCCGTCCTCGATCACGGTCATGCCCATGACCAATTGGCATGACGTGCAGATGTCGGGGTGGATATATTGCCGCAAAACCCGCTCATTGGCGTCCGACGGCGTGCCCAGTTCAATCCTGATGGCGTCTTTGGCGGTGATTTTCTTGATCTGATGGCGTTTGTGGGCCGGCAGGCTGATGAAATAGAACTTCGCCGGGTCCGAGGCGCTGTCGCTGGCAAACTCAACCCTTTCGCACCCCATGGGCAGGTAAAGACAATCGGTGCCTTGCAAAGGGATGGTATCACCGTCAACAGTAACGCTGCCCGAGCCGGAGATGGTGAAGACTCCCATTTCGCGTCGCGCCAGAAAGAGTTCCGAGCCGATTTCCTTGGTTGATTTCAGCGCCAGCGCCCCATCCGTCGGCATTACACCGCCAATCACCGTCCGGTTAGTTATTTTTCCTGGCGAGAACAGCGCGTCAATGAGGAAATTCTCGCGCAAGGCGGCGGTGTCGAAATGTTTGCCTTCGTTTTGACTGATCGCCTGTCTCACATGAATTGTCATAGCCCCTCCAATATTTGACGCCGAAAATTATTATTGTTCTGAACCGGGGAGCCATAGCCGCGGTCTTCGATTAGTCGATCTCAATGTCGTGGATGAAATAATCCGGCCACAAGTCGCGGAACACCGCGATATCCAACTGCAATTTGTTCAAATGCACTTCCATGTTTCGCACCGCCAGGTCAGCGTCGCCGGCGGCCATGGCGTCGACCACCGCTTC
>QILX01000183.1 GCA_003232175.1 Hyphomicrobiales bacterium
ATAGACCGTGCGCCCAAAACGGTCCTGCATCCGATCTATCAGGGTCGGCGTTATCCTTTTGCCACCGTTATCAAGCATGGCATAGGCGGTCACCAGTTTCAGCAGCGTCGTCTCGCCAGCGCCAAGGGACATGGCAAGGACCGGTGACATATTTTCATCAATGCCGAACCGCCGGGCATATTCGGATACGGTGTCCATCCCCAATTCCTGAGCCAGACGGACGGTCATGACATTGCGCGATTTTTCAATGCCCAGACGTAAAGTTGAGGGCCCGTAAAATTTGCGGCCGTAGTTCTGCGGTCGCCATATCCCCTGATCGCCCCCCTGGTCAAGGGCGATGGGCGCGTCCATGACCACCGTTGCCGGGGTGTAGCCATTGTCGAGGGCGGCGGCATAGACAAATGGCTTGAATGCCGAACCGGGCTGGCGCATGGCCTGAGAAGCGCGGTTGAACTCGCTGCGATCAAAGCTGAAGCCGCCAACCATGGCGAAAACGCGTCCCGTATGGGGGTCAAGGGCGACGATGGCACCCTCCACCTCGGGTAACTGTGCCAATTGCCAGGTGCCACCCTCACCCTCGGGAGACACATAGATGACATCGCCAACTTATAGATGACATCGCCAACTTCCAGCACCTGCGATGGTTTGGTGATCTTCGGGCCAAGACCGCCATCGGGCTGTGCGGCACGGGCCCATGCCATCTGCTTGAGGGGAATTTCGGCGCCCTGGCGCTCAGGCGCTACTTTGCCGTTGGCCAGCAGCGTCGGTTCGAGACCGGCAATAACACTTTTGTCCTTGACCTCAATGACCACGGCAAGCCGCCACGGCGAGATATCGTCGGGCGAGTCCATCTTGACAAGGGTCGCGCCCCAATCGCCGCCAGTGGCGATTTTATCCACCGGACCGCGCCAGCCTTTTTTCCGGTCAAAGCGGACCAGCCCGTTGACCAGCGCGCGCTTGGCCTCTTTTTGCAGGGCTGGAACCAAGGTGGTCCGGACCGAAAGGCCGCCTTCGTAAAGCCGTTTTTCGCCGTAGATGCCGATCACCTGGCGGCGGACCTCCTCGGAGAAATATTCAGCGGCGAAGATCTGGGACCCAAATTTGCGCGGGTTGACTTTCAATTCGGTGGCCTTGGCGGCTGCAGCCTCCTCGACCGTGACATAACCATTGGCGACCATGCGGTCGATGACCCAGTTCCGGCGGGTTTTGGCCGCTTCGGTCTTGCGGTAGGGGTGGTAGTTGTTCGGGGCTTTAGGCAGAGCGGCGAGATAGGCAATTTCGCTCAAACTCAGTTCGGTCAGGGATTTGTCGTAATAATTCATCGAGGCCGCCGCGATGCCGTAAGCACCAAGGCCAAAGAATATCTCATTCAGATAGAGCTCGAGAATTTTGTCCTTGGAAAACGCAGACTCAATGCGCAGCGCCAGCAAGGCTTCTTTCAGCTTGCGGGTAATGTTCTGCTCGGAACTGAGGAGGAAATTCTTCGCCACCTGCTGGGTGATTGTCGAGGCGCCGACCAGGCGGCGGCTGCCGCTGAGCCGGTTTTGCACATTGACCATGACCGCCCTTGCAAGGCCGATGTAATCAATGCCGCCATGGTCATAGAAATTCTTGTCCTCGGCTGACAAAATCGCCTGAACCATGCGTTCGGGAATGACTTCGATTGGTATGAACAGCCGCCGCTGGCGGGCAAATTCGGCCAGAAGCTGCCCGTTTGAGGCATGGACCCGGGTCATGACCGGGGGTTCGTATTTAGCCAGCACTTCGTAATCGGGCAGGTCCTGCTCGACTTTCCAGATCATATAACCGGCAACACTCGCGCCGGTGATCAGGAGGATCACCCCGAGGGTAAATAGAAACCCAAGGAAACGCACAATCATACAAAACCCTTCCGCTGGGCCGCGCTGTCAAACGACAGGCCCGAAAATCGATTGCCGCCCTTATGCAGCGCCACAGCGCCGGACTCAATCCCGCCGACACATTTTATTACGCATTGATATTGGCTCAGTTGTGGCGGATCAAGGCCGCAGCGGCAGTCTGAGCCGACAATATGATCAAGTTTCAATTTTTCGGGGCTGTTTATCCTGCTCCGGCGGCCTATGGACGGGTTGCGAGCCGGGTGCGAAAAAATCGCTTCACCGCATCAGTGACCGCGACCGCCGCCTTGTCGCGCCAGTTGGCGGATTTCAGGCTGCCTGCGTCCCTGGTATTGGAGAGATAACCCAATTCCAGCAGGACCGAGGGAACATCATGGGCCTTGAGCACGACAAATGCGCCCGAGCGCTGGGGGTTGCGGTTTAGGCGGACGCGGCGTTTCAGGGTTTTGACCAGGGTTTTGGCAAATTCGACCGAAAAGATATCGGTCTCGCGCTGGGCCAGGTCAAGCAGGATATCGGTGACGGCGCTGGTTTCATCCTGGGGAATGCCGGCGACAAGATCGGCGCGGTTCTCCTTGTTCGCAAGTGCGGCGGCGACTTCGTCGGAAGCGTCGTCGGATAAGGTATATATGGTGGCGCCGCGCACGCCGCTTTGACGCACCGAATCCGCATGGATTGAAATGAAGAGGTCGGCCTGATGGCGTCGGGCGATTTCGCGCCGTTCGCGTAAAGGAACAAAAACATCACCGTTGCGGGTCATGCGGACCTCAAACTGTCCTGTCGCCGTTAATTCATCGGCCAGTTTGCGGGCAAAAGCCAGCACAATGGTTTTTTCCACCACGGCAATGCCGCTGCGCGTACCGGGGTCAACACCGCCATGGCCCGGATCAATGACGATAACGGGCCGCCCCTCTTCCGAGCGCGGGGCGATCAGGTCGGCAATGCTGTTTGGCACCGCCGTTGTGGACGCGGAATTTTGCCCCCGTTGCGCCG
>QILX01000332.1 GCA_003232175.1 Hyphomicrobiales bacterium
CCCAGCTGGTCAGAAAGACCGCGCCAAAAGCCATGTAAACCAGAATATTATGGCCCGATATCACCTCGGCATAGATCTGCCCCAGCACCGGCACATCGCGAAGCTCTTCGACAAAGGGGAGTTCAATGGGCAAAAACCGCCCGCTTGGCGTAAGGGCCGGGGTGCGCCCGCCCTGGGAAAACCAGGCCTGACCGAGCAGCACCGTGAGCCCTGCGGCAAGGATATTTATGGCAACGCCCGAAACGATCTGCTCACCGCGATGGGTGATGCAGGCAAAACCATGCAGCAGCGCCAGAAGGGTTGAGACCATGATGGCGCCGAGCAATCCGGCCCACGCCGACCCGGTCAGATAGGCAACGGTGCCAGCGGCAAAAGCGCCCGCCAGCATCTTGCCTTCAAGCCCGATATCAAAAACCCCGGACCCCGGAACGTTCGGAATAAAGCCCCGCCAGGGACGCGAATATCAATGGCACCGCCAGACGGATCGAGCTGTCAGCGATAAGGGCGATATCCCGGAGCGAGAAAAATTCCACGGCTCAGCCCTCGCCCGCCGAGGGCGCCGACCGCAGGCGCGCATAGATTGCCGCCAGACGCGGCTGCACCATGAACTCAAGCGCCCCGGCAAAAAGGATCACCAGACCCTGAATGACAACGATCATTTCCCGCGTGATGGCGGGTTTTTCAAAGCTGAGCTCGGCACCGCCCTGATAAAGCGCCCCGAACAGCAGCGCCGAGAACAAGATGCCCAGAGGATGGGAGCGGCCCATGAGCGCCACGGCAATGCCAACAAATCCGTAACCGGCGGTAAAGTCGAGCAGCAACCGGTGCTGGACGCCAAGGATTTCGTTGACCGCCAGAAAACCCGCCAGCCCGCCGGAAATCGCCATGGCGATAATTGTCAGGCGCGCCGGCGACATACCGGCATAAACCGCCGCCGCCGGGTTGATGCCATTGGTGCGGATTTCAAAACCCAGCCTTGTGCGCCAGATAAGGACCCACACCCCAAAGCTGCAGATCAGTGCCCAGATAAAGGTAAGGTTGAGCGGCGATTTGGCCATCGGGATACCGAACCAGCCAGCGGCGGTATACATGAACGGGAGGCGGGCGCCTTCAACAAACGACCGGGATTCGGGCGCCATCTTGCCCGGTGCCGACATGACGTTGACCAGCAAGTAGACCATCAGCGCCGAGGCGATGAAGTTGAACATGATCGTCGTGATGACGACATGGCTGCCGCGTTTGGCTTGCAGATAGGCGGGAATAAACGCCCAGGCGGCACCAAAAAGCGCGGCGGCCGCAATAGCCAGAATGACGATGATCGGCAGGGGCAAAAAATCGAGATAAAGCGCCACCAGAGCCACGCCAAGCCCGCCCAGATAAGCCTGGCCCTCGGCGCCGATATTGAACAGCCCGCAATGATACGCCACCGCGAACGCCAAGCCGGTGAAGATAAAATTGGTGGTGTAATAAAGCGTATAGCCAATGCCTTCACCCCAGCCAAACGCCCCCCAGATCAATATGCCCACAGCTTCAACGGGGTCCTCGCCGATGATCAAGACAACAATGCCTGAGACAAGGAACGCCAATATGAGATTGATCAGCGGAATGACGGCGATCTGCACCCAGCGCGGCAGCTCCGAACTCATGGCGTCGCCTCGCGTTCGATCCCGGCCATCATCAGCCCCAGGGATTTCTCTGTCGCCTCTTTAGCGTCCAGCTCGCCAACAATACGCCCGGCGAACATCACTAAAATGCGGTCGGCCAATGACATGATTTCGTCCAGTTCCACCGAAACCAGCAATACCGCCTTGCCCGCATCGCGCATTTCAATGAGGCGTTTGTGGATGAATTCGATGGCGCCGATATCGACACCTCGTGTCGGCTGGCCGACAAGCAAAAGCGCCGGGTTGGTCTCGACCTCGCGGGCAATGACGATTTTCTGCTGGTTACCGCCGGAAAAATTCGCCGTTCTAAGCCGGCAATTCGGGGGCCTTATGTCGTATTTTTCAATTTTTTCGACAGCGTCCTCACGCATGCTCGCTAAATCGAGCAGCAACCCGCTCCCATACCGCTTGTCCCGATGATATCCCAGAACCGAATTTTCATATTCCTCAAACGGCATGACCAGCCCCATATGCTGCCGATCTTCGGGCACATGACCGACCACCCAGTCGCGGATTTTGGCCGGATTGGCTGGCGCTGTGGGGGTGATATCGTGTTCGCCGATGCGAATGCGCCCGGCGGCAAGAGCGCTGATGCCGGCAAGGGCTTGAAGCAACTCGCTTTGACCGTTGCCCGCAACCCCGGCGATGCCGACAATCTCGCCTGCGCGCACCTCAAAACTTACCCCATCGACGCGCGGAACATTGAACCGGTCCCGCACGGTGATATTTTCAACCCTGAGCGCCGGTTCAGCCGCCCGCAACAGCACCCGCCGCCCAACCATCATTTCAGCCAGTTGAACCTCGCTGGTTTCGGAAGTTTTGACCGAGCCGACCATTTCCCCCTGGCGCATCACCGAAACACTGTCGGTCACCGCCATGATCTCTCGCAGTTTGTGGGTGATGAGGATGACGGTTTTGCCCTGATCGCGCAGCTGGCGGAAAATGCGGAACAGATGATCAGCCTCCGCCGGGGTCAAAACCCCGGTCGGTTCGTCGAGAATTAAGACCTCAGCGCCGCGAAACAGCGCCTTGATGATTTCCACCCGCTGCTGAATGCCAATGGCGAGATTTTCGACCAGTGCATCAGGGTCGACATCAAGATCATAGTCGGCTTTAAGCTGGCTGAGGGATTGGGTCGCACGGCCCTTGACCGGCCCAAGCAAACCTCCACCTTCTGCACCCAGGATGATATTTTCCAGCACGGAAAAATTATCCACCAACATGAAATGCTGATGAACCATGCCAATCCCGGCGGCGATGGCGTCCTGAGGTGTGGCGATGCGGGTCTTTTTACCGTCGATGAGAATGTCCCCGTCATCGGCTTCGTAATAGCCGTAAAGGATACTCATCAAAGTCGATTTGCCGGCGCCGTTCTCGCCGATGATCCCGTGGATCGTACCTTTTGCGACGGTGAGATCTATGGATTTGTTGGCATAAACGGCACCAAAATGTTTGTCGATGCCCCTCAGTTCAATGGCGGGGGCAGGCGTAGGTTCGGGGGAGGTCAATGTCAATCTCCCGCCGTCACTTCAGCTCTGCCCCCCCATGATATTGCCTAACTCGGGCAGCTATTGTCGCTCATGTAATCGTGCACCTGGATGGCGCCGGAGATAATATCGGCCTGCGCTTTTTCAACGGCGGCTTTCATCTCGGCGGTAATCAGGTCCTTGTTGTTGTCGTCAAGAGCCCAGCCGACACCGCCTTCTTTCAGGCCAAGCAC
>QILX01000017.1 GCA_003232175.1 Hyphomicrobiales bacterium
GTATGAGCCAGAAAAGGTAGGGGAGCGCCAGCAACGACAACCACATGGTTTCGACAAAAAGTCCTACCGCCGGGCCAACATCGATGATTTTTCGAAAATAGCCATAAAGCCCGAAGGACAGCGCCAGGGTCAGCGGCACCCACGGCAGTACGCCAAGAGAAACGCCAAAATAGATGACGCCAATCGCGGCAATCCCAATGGCCAGGGTCTGGATGCGGGTCAGGCGTTCACCCAATAAAACAACCCCGAGCGCCACGCTGACCAACGGGTTGATATAATATCCCAGAGCCGATTCCAGCACCCGCTCCTGGGCAATGGTCCAGATAAACAAGCTCCAGTTCACGGCCATCAATGCGCTGGTAAAAAACAAAAACAACAACAGTCGCAACGACCGAAGTGTCGACCAAAGACGGCCAAAGGACTTGCGGAAGCCCAACACGAGCCCCAAAAACACCAGGCACCAAACGACTCTTTGCGCCACGATCTCAACCACACCAACATGGTCGAGCGCCCGGTAGAGCAAAACAACAAAGCCCCAGAAGCTATAGGCCGCCAGGGCAAACAGAATGCCTTCGATCTGGGTTCGGCGCGAAGCCGCACCAGAAGGGTCCGCCGAATTCAACCGCGAACCAGTTCGGCAAACATACCTTCATCGACATTGCCACCGGAGAGCACGACGATAATCGCGCCATCCCCCGTGGGCACCTGGCCTTGCAGCACCGCGGCCATCGCAACGGCGCCACCTGGTTCGACAACAAGTTTCAGGGATTTGAAACAATGGGCGACCGCCTGCCCGGCCTGGACATCACTGACAATCAGCACATCTGCGAGTTGATTCTGGTTCAGCGCAAAGGTCAGCTCACCGGGTATGGGGGTCAGTATGGCGTCGCAAATCGACCCTGACAGCTGGGTGTTGCTCAGCCTTTCGCCGGCAGCCAGCGAACGTTTTGTGTCATCAAACCCTTCCGGCTCGACGGCGTAGATTTTGGCCCCGCTTGGCGATCGCCAGCCCGACACCTGCCACCAGCCCGCCACCACCAGCAGGCGCGAGCACAGCGGCGACTTCAAGCCCGGCGGCTTGAGCATCATCGGCGATTTCCAGCCCCACGGTCCCCTGCCCGGCAATGACCCTGGCGTTGTCATAGGGGGACACAAAGACCCGCCGCTCTTTTTTGGCGATCGCCGCCACGATGGCGTTGCGATCATCGGTGGCACGGTTAAAAGCAACGACCTCCGCCCCAAGGGCGAGCGTACCTTCAATCTTCGCGGTTGTGGCATGACGATTTTTGCCGACAGACCAAATATTTTCGCGGCGGCGGCCACCCCTTGCGCGTGATTGCCCGACGACACCGCCACCACGCCACCTGGTGCCTCGGCGGCGGTAATCTGGCTGATGCAGTTGAAGGCGCCGCGAAACTTGAAGGACCCGGTGCGCTGCAGACACTCAGGCTTCACGTAGACCGGTCGTTTGAGCTTCTCGCTGGCGGCACGAGCATAGATCAATGGGGTCCGGACCGCCTCGCCACGTATTCGGTCCGCGGCCTGCAGCACTTCGCCAAAATCAGGTAAATTCATTTTTCGGAGTACACCTATTATCCATCCATATCGGCAAAGGCCGGACCCAGTATCGAGGTGTCAACGGGTCCGATGGCGGCAAGGTTTTTGTTTTCATAAGGTAATTTATGAAGAAAATGCCGTAAACAATTGATACGAGCCCGTTTTTTATCGTTCGATTTAATCACAGTCCACGGCGCCAAATCGACATCGGTACTGGCGAACATGGTCTGCCTGGCACTGGTATATTCATGCCATTTCGACAACCCCTCAATATCAATGGGGCTGAGCTTCCACTGCTTTAGCGGATCATGACGGCGCGCATGCAGACGGCGCATCTGCTCCTCGCGGCCGATGGTCAGCCAGAATTTCATGATCCGCACATTGGAGCGCGCCAGCATGGCCTCGAATTTCGGTGCTTCTTCCAAAAATTCCGCCGTCTGCTCCGGCTCACAGAACCCCATCACCGGCTCGATGACGGCACGATTGTACCAGGAACGGTCAAAAAGGCACATCTCGCCGGCGGTGGGCAGATGTTCGATATAGCGCTGGAAATACCACTCGCCCCGCTCACGGCCTGTTGGTTTGGGCAGGGCGACCACCCGCACCTGGCGAGGATTTAAGTGTTCCATGAACCGCTTGATGGTGCCGCCCTTGCCGGCGGAATCCCGGCCTTCGAATATCACCACCACACGCTGGCCGGTATTGGCTACCCATTTCTGCACCTTTTGCAGCTCGATATGCAGCGGGTAGATCTGTTTGAGATAGGTTTTTGTTTTCAGCCGTTTTGTGTAGGGGTAACCGCCGCTGCCAAGGGCGGGCTCGGTAATCCAGCGGGGGAGTTTTTCATCCTCAAGCGACACCGAAGACCAGTCCTGCGCGGGTTGCTCGCGCCAACCGTCATTATCCGCCACGTCATCAATATTCGATTTGACCATCAATCTCCCCTATGACCTGTCCCCATGGCGCCATATTCAACCGGCCCGAGCCCGGACTCCGACCTAGTAAATCGCCTGAAGGCGATACTTGGCAATAAGCTTCGCATTTGTCGAGCTGTTGGACACAATTATGGATTCAGCGTCTGGGAAGTCGAAGCTGGCAGCGACCGTTTTGCTGTCAAAACCGGGCGGGGCGAAGTCGAAAACCAACTCGCTATCGAGGCCAAAATGCTGTCCGATCTGGGGCGCGAAGGCAGCTTGCCGGTGCCGAAAATTCACCATGGCGAAGACGATCTTTTAATCCTTGAATGGATCGAAACTGATGGCGCGAGCATAAATGCGCGCCACGAACGCGCCGCTGGCGAAGCCCTTGCCCGGCTCCATGCCCGTCCGGCAAGTACCTTTGGATACCGTTACGAGACCACCATCGGCAACCTCGCCCAGCCTAACCCGGAGGGCCAAAGCTGGGTCGAATTTTTCCGAGACGCCCGGCTTTTGAATTTTACGCAGGAAGCTTACCGGCGTGGCCTCATCGAGGCCCGGCTGGTGAGCCGGATCGAACGACTTGGCGCCCGCCTTGGCGACCTGCTGCCCGAACCGCCAGCCCCAGCCCTCATTCATGGCGACGCCTGGTTCGGCAATATCCTTACCCATGGTGACAAAATCGCCGCTTTTATCGACCCGGCCCTTTACAACGCCTCGCCGGAAATCGAACTGGCCTATGTGACCATGCACGGCACATTCGGGACGCC
>QILX01000041.1 GCA_003232175.1 Hyphomicrobiales bacterium
AAAAAATTTTCCAGCCCCGGCACCGGGCCGAGCAGCGGCTCGCCATCGGCGGACACCGGGATGGGCCCGTTGATCAGGGTCTGGATGCCAACATCGTTGAGCACCGGCAGCCGCGCCGCTGCGGGCAGGATAATTTTCTCAAAACGGTCAAATTTGCCATCGAACAGCTCACGGCCAAAGGCGAAGGGCAGACGCTGATCGCCGACATGAGGTGCGCCGTCCTCCCAGCCGCCGATGGCAAAGCCGCCAACCTCGGGCTTGAGATAGAAATTGGCGTCCGGGTCGCGGAATGTCGGAAGTTGGGAAGAAAAATCCTTCGACTTGTCGGTGACGCAATATTGGTGCTCGACGACCCCGGTTGCCAGATTGACCCCGGCCATCTGGCCCAGTTGCCTGGCCCAAAGCCCGGCGGCGTTGACGACGGTTTCACAACCGATCCGCCCCTGATCTGTCAAAACCGCCACCACCCGGCCCCGGCCAATTTCAAGCCCGGTAACCTGAACCCCCTCGGCGAATTTCACCCCGTTGCCCCGCGCCCCCGCCGCCAGCGCCATGGTGTAGCTGTAAGGGTCAATATAGCCGTCCGAGGGCACGAACGCCGCCCCTTCAATCCCTTTGCTCGACATATGGGGAAAAAGCGCCTTGGCCTCTGCCGCCGACACCAGCTCCAGTTCAAAGCCAAAACTGCGGGCGGTGGTGGCGGTGCGTTTGAGCTCGGCCCAGCGCGCCGGGCTGGCCGCCACCCGCAGCGAGCCGGTCTGCCGCCAGCCGGTGTCCTGCCCGGTTTCGGGCCCTAGGCGGCCCATCAGCTCAACCGAGTTTTGCATCAGCCGCGTGAGGCCTTGTTTAGTACGCAACTGGCCCACCAGCCCCGCCGCGTGCCAGGTGGCGCCATGGGTGATGCGCGATTTTTCCACCACCAGCACATCGCGGGCGCCCGATTTGGCCAGATGATAGGCGATGGCGCAACCGACTGCCCCGGCGCCGACAATGACAATTTGCGCGCTGTTGGGGATCATGATTTCACGCGGGCATTCGAAGGGTCGTAAAGCGGGGCGTCGTTGTAAGTGCACGGGACCCGTTGCGTCGCCACTTCCAGTTCATAGTCGCCGCTGGCGAGGTAGTCGGCATCGACGCCGCCGGGATCGCGGACGTAACCGTATCCGATGTTTTTGCCCACCGTGTAGCCCCAACCGGCGCTGGAGAGCCAGCCGGGCCCGCAACCCATTGCGGTAGATGGTTTCCCGGCCCAGTAAAATTATGCCGGGGTCATCGACGGTGAAACAGGCCAGCTGCCTGGTTAGCGGTTTGGCGCGGGCTTCGGCGATGGCGTCGCGGCCCATAAAGGACGCATTGGATTTCATTTTCACCGCCCAGCCCAGCCCGGCCTCGTCGGGTGTGTAGTCCGGGCCGATATCGGCGCCCCAGGCGCGGTAGCCTTTTTCCAGCCGCAGGCTTTCAATGGCGCGGTAGCCGCAATCGGCCAGACCGTGGGCTTCGCCTGCCGTCTTTATGGCGTCAAAAACCGCGCCTGCATCGGCTTTGTCACCGTGCAGCTCCCAGCCCAGCTCACCGACATAAGTGATGCGCAAAGCTGTGATATCCGCACCGGCGATGGTGATCGTCCGGCAGGTGGCAAAAGCAAAACTTTCGTTCGATATATCAGCATCGGTGACAGCGGCCAGAATGTCGCGGGAGGCCGGGCCCATCAGCGACAGGGTGAAGCGGTCCTCGGTGACGTCGGTAAAATCGACGTCGCACTCTTGGGGGATATTGCGCCGGATCCAGCTGAAATCATGGGTGCGGAAGCCGGTGCCGGTGACGAGATAAAAGCGGTCCTCTTCGAGGCGGGCGACGGTCAGGTCGCATTCGATGCCGCCCCTGGAATTGAGCATTTGGCTGTAGGTGAGCTTGCCCGGCGGTTTGCCGGCATTGGCGGCGCATATCCAGCCCAGCGCCTTTTCCGCATCCGGTCCCGTCATCTCGAATTTGGCGAAGGAGGACTGATCGAACAGCCCGGCCCGTTCCCGCACGGCCCTGTGTTCGCCGCCAACATGGGCAAACCAGTTCTGGCGGCCAAAAGTGTAACCGTCCTCCGGCGCAACGCCTTTGGGGGCAAACCAGTTGGGCCGCTCCCAGGCCATTTTTTCACCAAAACAGGCGCCATTTTGCTTCAGGCGATTATATAACTCCGATGTCATTCGCGGTCGGCCGGATTTATGCTCCTCGAACGGCCACGGCATGGAATAATGTTTGGCGTAAAGCTCATGGGTCCGGCCCCGCACCCAGTCGATATCGCCATGGTGGGGGCCAAAGCGGCGGATATCCACCGGCCACAGATCCATCGGCGGCTCGCGCGCGATCACCCACTCCGCCAGCGCCTGGCCCGCGCCCCCGCCCGAGGCGATGCCAAAGGCGTTGAAACCTGCGCCGACATAGAAATTTTCGACCTCCGGTGCCTCCCCGAGAATAAAATTTCCGTCAGGCGTGAAGGCTTCGGGGCCGTTGACCAGATCCTTGATGCCGGTATTCGCCAGTGCCGGAACGCGGCCGATGCATTGCTCGATCGCCGGTTCGAAATGCTCCCAGTCGCTGTCGAGCAGGGAGAAATGGAACCCCTTGGGAATGCCGTCCTCCGCCCAGGGTTTTGGGTTGGGCTCATAGACCCCGGCCACCAGGCCACCGACCTCCTCCTTGAAATAGATCAACCGGTCCGGATCGCGGATGGTCGGCATGTCCCGCGCCAGCCCCTCGATGGGCTCGGTGATCATGAACTGATGCTGCACCGACACCAGCGGCACATTAACCCCGGCAAGTGCACCAACTTCACGCGCCCACTGCCCGGCGCAATTGACCACCACCTCGCAAGCGATGTCGCCCTGGACGGTTGAAACGCCGGTGACCCGCCCGTCCCCCACCAGAACCGCGTCGACGCCGCAATCCTCGATGATGCGCGCGCCGCCACTGCGCGCGCCCCTGGCCAGGGCCTGGGTGATATCGGAAGGGTTGGCCTGACCGTCCGAGGGCATGAAGCAGCCGCCGACCACGTCCGCGCCATCCATGATCGGCCACATTTTCCGGCACTCATCCCCTGAAAGGATGTGCATTTCCAGCCCGAAGCTGCGCGCCGTCGTCGCCTGGCGCCGATAGTCGATCATGCGTTCGAGATTGCACGCCAGCCGCAG
>QILX01000257.1 GCA_003232175.1 Hyphomicrobiales bacterium
GTGAGGACGGAATGGGTAATGTCTTCACCGGTTTTGGCGTCATGGACGACAAAATCATCGCCCTGCTTCAGCATTGAAGCCAGATCGTCCAGGGTGACATAAGCGCTTGTCGCCGTATTGTATAAGCGGCGATTGGCGTATTTTTTGATCCTGATCGGCTCTTCGGACTTGGTTTGGTCAGCGCTCACCCGTCATTCTCCTTCAACACCTCACGTGTCTGTGTCGATATTCACCGATCGTCCCAGTGAAAATGTGCATTGCATCATTTTACCAAGTCATTCATACCCCGTGTTGTGCAGCGCGGCAAAGACAATTACGATTGCAGATGCGCGGCCACCATAGGACCCGGCAGGCCATATGGCTGAATTTCGCTGATCGCCGGCAATTGAAACCCCTTTTGCGCCGCTCCATATGGTGGGCACTGCACAAACCTTGTTTCGGCAAATACCCGAGATAATCAAAAAGGAATTAGATTATGAGCGATGCCACCGAAGTCGTTATTGCCAGCGCGGCACGGACACCAGTTGGATCGTTCTGCGGCAATCTTTCCACCCTGCCAGCCCATGAGCTGGGCCGTATCGCCATTACCGAGGCCCTTGCCCGCGCCGATGTCGAACCGGGCGAAGTCTCCGAGGTCATTCTGGGGCAGATACTCTCCGCCGGCCAAGGGCAGAACCCGGCCCGGCAGGCTTCCATCGGCGCTGGATTGCCGGTCGAGGTTCCGGCCTGGGGCGTCAACCAGCTTTGTGGTTCGGGCTTGCGGACGGTTGCGCTTGGCGCCGCCGCGATAAGCAATGGCGACAGCGCCATCGTCGTTGCCGGTGGTCAGGAAAGCATGAGCCTTGCCCCCCACTGCGCTAATCTGCGCAACGGCAAGAAAATGGGCGATCTGTCTTTTGTCGATACCATGATCAAGGACGGTCTGTGGGATGCCTTTAACGGCTATCACATGGGCAACACAGCCGAAAACGTCGCCAAGAAATGGCAGATCACCCGCGACGAACAGGACGCGCTTGCCCTGGCCAGCCAGAACAAGGCCGAAAAAGCCCAGAAAGCCGGAAAATTCACTGATGAAATTGTGCCCGTCACCTATTCCACCCGCAAGGGCGAAGTAACGGTCACGGACGATGAATATATCCGCTACGGCGCCACATTGGAAAGCCTGACCAAATTGCGCCCCGCGTTCGAGAAGGACGGCACCGTCACCGCCGGCAATGCCAGCGGCATCAATGACGGCGCCGCAGTGGTGGTCCTGATGTCAGCGGCCCAGGCGGCCAAGCGGGGGGTCAAGCCGCTGGCCCGCATCGTCTCCTGGGCGCAAGCCGGCGTCGATCCGGCCATCATGGGCTCCGGCCCGATCCCGGCATCGCGTAGCGCGCTGGAAAAAGCCGGCTGGAGCCCCGGCGACCTCGATCTGATCGAGGCCAATGAGGCCTTTGCCGCCCAGGCCTGCGCCGTCAACAAGGATCTGGGCTGGGATACCAATAAGGTCAATGTCAATGGCGGCGCCATCGCCATCGGCCACCCTGTAGGCGCCTCCGGTGCCCGGGTGCTCAATACTCTGTTATTCGAAATGCAGCGCCGCGACGCCAAGAAAGGCCTCGCCACCTTGTGCATCGGCGGCGGCATGGGCATCGCCATGTGCGTTGAGCGGGATTAAACCAGACAACAAGAGGAAATTTCCATGGGACACGTAGCCCTTGTAACCGGCGGCACAAGGGGGATCGGCGCTGCTATTGCCGTGGCCCTGAAAGCTGCCGGCCATGATGTTGCCGCCAATTATGCCGGCAATGACGAGGCCGCCAAGGCCTTCAGCGCCAAGACCGGCATCAAAACCTACAAATGGTCGGTTGCCGATTACGACGCCTGCGTCGCCGGGGCCAGAGCGGTGGAAGACGAGCTGGGGCCGGTTGGCATCCTGGTCAACAATGCCGGCATCACCCGCGACGCCATGTTTCACCGCCTGACCCCCGAACAGTGGAAAGAGGTCATCGACACCAATCTGTCCGGCCTTTTCAACATGACCCATCCAATCTATTCGGGCATGCGCGACCGCAATCTCCTCGATCAACGGCCAGAAGGGCCAGGCAGGCCAGGTCAACTACGCCGCCGCCAAAGCCGGTGATGTCGGTTTCACCAAATCCCTGGCCCAGGAGGGCGCCAGGAAGGGCATCACCGTCAACGCCATCTGCCCCGGTTATATCGGTACCGAAATGGTCAAGGCCATGCCTGAAAAAGTGCTGAATGAACACATTTTACCGTTCATCCCGGTCGGACGCCTCGGCGAACCCGAAGAGATTGCCCGTGCCGTCGTATTCCTTGCCTCGGATGATGCCGGTTTCATAACCGGCTCGACCCTTACGGCCAATGGCGGTCAGTACATGGTCTAAGGGATATGGCACCGCCGCGATGACCCGCGGGCAAGCAACGTCGATAGGATTTTCCGCGGTGGCGCTATGGGCGCTGCTCGCCCTTTTTACCGCTGCCTCGGGCAAGGTTCCGCCGTTCCAACTCATCGCGATGGCGTTTGGAATTGGTGGGACCATCGGCCTTTTATGGACA
>QILX01000004.1 GCA_003232175.1 Hyphomicrobiales bacterium
GACCCCCGGGAGCTGGTCGACGAGAGCGGCGGCAATCTGGATCCCAGCAGGATCTGGGCCGTGATGATGAAAAACGAAAAGCCCGGCGGCCATGGCGAGCGCTCCGTCGCCGTCGGCGTCATCGACATGGCGGTCTGGGACGCCGTCGCCAAAATCGCCCGCATGCCGCTTTACCAGCTTCTCGCCGACCGTTACCGGGGAGGGGCCGCAGACCCGTCGGTGTTTGTTTATGCCGCCGGGGGCTATTACCAGCCGGGCAATGACGTAAAAGACCTCAAAGCCGAGTTCCGCCGCTATCTCGATCTGGGCTATACGGTCTGCAAGATGAAGATCGGCGGTGCTGATCTTGATACCGACCTGCGCCGCATCGACGCCGCCCTGGACGTTGTCGGCGCGCCGGACCAGCTGGCGGCCTTGACTACGCCAAAGCCCTTGCACCTTACGGTCTCTTTTGGTTCGAAGAAGCCGGCGACCCCCTGGACTACCAGCTGCAAGCCGCCCTGAGCGAGGCCTACCCCCACCCCATGGCCACCGGCGAGAACCTGTTCTCCCATCAGGACGCCGCCAACCTCCTGCGCTATGGGGGCTTGCGCCCGGCCCGGGACTGGCTGCAATTTGACTGCGCCCTGAGTTACGGGCTGGTCGAATATCTGCGAATACTGGATGTGGTGCGCGAGGCCGGATGGAGCCCGCGCCGCTGCATCCCCCATGGCGGCCACCAGATGTCGCTGAACATCGCCGCGGGGCTGGGCCTGGGCGGCAACGAGGCCTACCCGGAAGTCTTCCGCCCCTTTGGCGGCCTTGCCGATGACTGCCCAGTGGAAGGGGGCCAGGTGCGCCTGCCCGATGCGCCGGGCATCGGTTTTGAATGCAATGCCGAGCTGTATAAGGTGCTAAAAACACTCTCCGACTAGGGGGTCGGATGGTAAAGGCACCGGGCAAGAGTGTTTTTCGTTGATTTCAGGTAAGTCTGTGCCATCCCACTCCCCCACCCGGCCACCCCATAGATTGTATCCTGGGGGTGGCCGGGTGGGGGAGTGGGATGGCACAGACTTAAAAACTCTTGCGCGGGATGGCACAGACTTAATCAATCAACGAAAGACTCCTGGCGGACGCCGAATTTCACGAAAAGAGGAAACACCAATGGAACTCATGAAATCCACCGACCGCCCGACCCGCCGGGGTCCCACCGACTGGTTTACCGGCACGGTGTGGCAGGACCCGATCAACGAGGCCCCAGAACCTGCCCGGGCGCGCTCGGTCCGGGTCGGTTTTGAGCCCGGCGCCCGCACCGCCTGGCACACCCACCCCCTGGGCCAGACCCTCCATGTGCTCTCCGGGGTCGGCCTGGTGCAGGCACTTGGCGGCCCGGTGCGGACCATCCGCGCCGGCGACACGGTGTGGATCCCGCCGGACGAAAAACACTGGCACGGGGCAAAACCGGATATCGGCATGGTCCACCTCGCCATCCACGAGGCCCTTGACGGGGTCCATATCAACTGGATGGAAAAAGTCTCCGACGCGGACTACCGGGCAACTCCGGAGGACTAAGGGCAGCCAATTTGACGGCCCGCTCTCCCGCCGTTGTTGTCCCCTACTCCGCCGCCACCTGCGGCAGGCCCGCCAGCGCGGCGTCGAGCGCTTCGGCGTCATAGTCCTTGTCCTCCAGATTGCCGCTCAGATATTCGTCATAGGCCGCCATGTCGAAATTGCCGTGGCCGGAGAGATTGAAGAGGATGACCCGGCTTGTGCCTTCCTCCTCCGCGTGGGTCGCCTCGGGCGCCGGGATAATCCCCTCGGACCGGGCAAATTGCAGACCGGCTTCAAAGCAGGGGTTCTGATGCACCGCCCGCGCCTCGATCTCCCCCAGATCATACAGATGGCTGACCAGCGGCGCCATGCCGTGATAGCGCAAGCCCCCGGCGTGGAAGCCGGGCGGCACGAAGGTCGAACCAAGGGTGTGCATCTTGACCAGCGGGGTAAGGTGACCGGTGTCGCCGAAATCGTAGGCAAACGTGCCCCTGGTCATGGTCGGGCAGGCCGCCGGTTCCACGGCGATGAACCGCGGTGACGGCCCGCCACGGAATTTGGCACCAATGAACGGAAAGGCCAGACCGGCGAAATTGCTGCCGCCCCCGGCGCAGCCGATGACGACATCGGGGTAGTCCCCGGCCATTTCCATCTGCTCCATCGCCTCGGTGCCAATCACCGTCTGGTGCAGCAGCACATGGTTCAACACGCTGCCAAGGGCATATTTGGTGTCGTCATTGGTGGCGGCGACCTCGACCGCCTCGGAAATCGCCATGCCCAGGCTGCCGGTGGTATCGGGGTCCTGAGCCAGCATGGCTCGGCCAGCTTCGGTCAGCGCGCTGGGCGAGGCGACGCAACTTGCGCCATAAGCCTCCATCATCGCCCGGCGATAGGGTTTTTGCTGATAACTCACCTTGACCATGAAGACCGAGACCTCGAGCCCGAAAAGCGCGCCCGCGAAAGCCAGCGACGACCCCCACTGGCCGGCCCCGGTCTCGGTGGAAAGCTTGGTGATGCCTTCCTCGCGGTTGTAAAACGCCTGGGCGACGGCGGTGTTGGGCTTGTGGCTGCCCGCCGGGCTCACCCCTTCATATTTGTAGTAAATCTTCGCCGGGGTATCGAGGGCGGCCTCCAGCCGGCGCGCCCGGTAAAGCGGCGAGGGCCGCCACATACGGTAAATGTCGCGCACCGGTTCGGGGATTTCGATATCACGCTCGGTGCTGACTTCCTGACCAATCAGCGCCATGGGGAAGAGCGGCGCCAGATCGTCGGGCCCGATCGGCTGGCCGGTCCCTGGATGCAGCACCGGTGCCGGAGGCACGGGCATATCCGCCACGATATTATACCAACTCGTCGCGATCCGGCTTTCAGGCAGGTTGTATTTCACGCTGTCACTCACGGTTATTCCCCATATTTTCGTCTTAACCGGAAACCCCCAAATGAATTTCCCCTTTAGCTGAAGCTATCGTGACCCCGAGGGTCTTGAAAATCAACTCCGCGGCTGTCTGGCATCCTCGATCATCATCGCCGCACCCTTCTCAGCGATCATCATCGTCGGTGAATTGGTGTTTCCTGAAGTGATATTCGGCATCACCGAGGCATCGATCACTCGTAAACTCTCGACACCGCGCACCCGCAGCCGGGCATCGGTGACTGCCATGGCATCGCCGGCGGTGCCCATTTTTGCCGTGCCGACGGGGTGGAAGATGGTCGTGCCCAACTCCCCTGCAGCGCGCAGTAGTCCTGCGTCCGTGGTGACTTCGGCGCCGGGTTTGTATTCCTCCGGCGCATACGGCGCCAGCGGCGGCTGGGCGACAATCTTGCGCACCCATTTCAGCGCCTCGACGGCCACGAGGCGATCAGCTTCGGTGGCGAGGTAATTTGGCCGGATATCGGGCGCGCCACCAGCGGACTTCAGATGGATGGAGCCGCGCGATGTCGGGCGCAGATTGCACACACTGGCGGTGAAGGCGGGAAATCGGTGCAGTCCCTCCCCCCAGCTGTCCAGGGAGAGCGGCTGGAAATGAAACTCCAGATTGGGCGTATCAAAAGCCTCCGAAGAGCGCACGAAGGCCCCCAACTGGCTTGGTGCCATGGTCAGCGGACCGCGCCGGCGGAAGAGGTAATCAAGCCCCATGAGGCCGCGGGAGATGAGATTGTGAT
>QILX01000219.1 GCA_003232175.1 Hyphomicrobiales bacterium
TGCTGCCCGGCGATGGCCGCCGCCACATCGTCTGGCCGACACCGTTGCGCCTGGCGTTTGACGATATCGCCGCCCTGGCGCCGCGCGCCGTTTCGGTGCTGGCCTCGGGCGATCCGCTGTGGTTCGGTATTGGTAATACCCTGGCGCGGCGGTTCAGCCCCGAGGATATAGAAGTCTTCTGCGCGCCTTCGGCATTTTCCCTCGCCGCCGCCCGGCTTTTATGGCCCCTGGGTGATGTGGATTGCGTGAGCCTGCACGGGCGGGCGCAAACGCCGCTCGAGACCTATATCGCACCGGAAAACCGTATTCTTGTTCTGTCTCGCGATGGGACCACGCCGGGCCAGGTCGCGGTTGCAGGCGCGCGGATTTGGCCCCAGCCTCATGGTTATCCTGGAGCACATGGGCGGCACCGCTGAGCGCATGCGCTCAACCACCGCCGAGACTTACGATCTGGACGATGTCGCCAGCCTCAATGTGATCGCGGTGGAGTGCCGGGCCGGGCCGGAGGCAACGCTGCTTTCCATCGTTCCGGGCCTTGACGACGGGCACTTCGACAATGACGGTCAGATCACCCGCTGCGAGGTGCGGGCCGCGACCCTGGCGCGGCTGATGCCGAGCCCTGAACAAAACCTTTGGGATATCGGCGCAGGCTCGGGCTCGATCTCGATTGAATGGTTGCGCGCCTGCCCGCGTGCAAATGCAATTGCCATCGAAAGCCATGAGGGCCGGGCGCAAACCATTGCCCGCAATGCCGATCAGCTGGGGGTGCCCCGGCTTCGCATCGTAAAAGGCGTGGCCCCCGGCGCGCTGGCGGACTTGCCCGACCCCGACGCGGTTTTTATCGGCGGGGGACTGGCTGGTGGCGAAGGGGGCTTGATCGATGAAGTATTGGCCCGCCTTCGCCCCGGCGGGCGGCTGGTGGCAAATGCGGTAACCCTTGGCTCCGAAGCGTGTCTCCTTGCCGCCCAGGCCCGTCATGGGGGCACGCTGACCCGTATTGCGATCGCGCGCGCCGAACCCTTGGGCCGTCATCTGGGCTGGCGGCCGTTCAAACCGGTCACCCAATGGGCATTGCAATTGCCGTGGGGGTCCAGGTGATGGCCGGACGGCTACTGGGTCTGGGGGTTGGTCCCGGCGATCCTGAACTCTTGACCCTGAAGGCTCTGCGCCTGCTCAAGGCAGCGCCCGTTATCGCGTTTCCCTGCCTTGGGGACAGTCCCAGTTTCGCGCGGGCGATTGTGTCGGACTATCTGTCCGGCGATCAGCGCGAGATTGCGATCAATGTTCCCCTGGGCGGCCATGGCGGCACCGATGCGGCATACACCAGCGCCGCTGCTGAAATCGCTACGGCCTTAGATGGCGGCGATGATGTCGCTGTGCTCTGCGAGGGGGACGCCTTTTTATATGGCTCGTTTATGTATCTTTGGTCGCGGCTTTCGGATCGTTACGGATGCGAAATTGTTCCAGGCGTTTCGTCCCTGCTGGCTGGTCCCGCCCGTCTGGCGCGGCCGCTCGCGGCGGGAAATGACATCGTCACCATCCTGCCCGCGCCCCTTGACGATGCCGTCCTGGCGGCACGGCTGGCCGACGCCGACAGCGCCGTGATCATGAAACTTGGCCGCCACCTGCCGCGCATTCACCGCCTTCTGGCGCGGCTTGGTTTGGAAGGCCGGTCCCATTACATCGAGCGCGCCACCCTGCCCAATGAAATCTGCCAGCCGTTGAACGCGCTCGGCCCGGCACCGGCGCCGTATTTTTCAATGATTGTAGTTGGCCGCCGCGAAGACGCGCCGCGATGACCCGCCCGGTAATCTTTTATCTCACCCCCTCGGCGGCGGACACCGCCCGGCGGCTTGCCGGCGCGTTGCCCGATGCCGAAACCCATGGCCTTGGCGCACGCGGGCTGGAGACTGATGTTGCCTTTACGGGTGCTGTGGAGCATTTGCGGGATCTGTTTGCACGGGGGCGTCCGATCATCGGGGTTTGCGCCGCCGGTATTCTCATCCGCGCCCTGGCGCCGGTGCTGGACGACAAGCGCGACGAGCCGCCGGTCGTGGCCGTCGCCGAGGATGGCAGTGCCGTTGTTCCGCTGTTGGGCGGGCACCATGGCGGCAATTCACTTGCCCGGCGGCTGGCCGGGGTCCTGGGTTGCCATGCCGCCATCACCACCGCCGGGGATATCGCTCTTGGCGTCGCCCTCGACGATCCTCCCAAGGGGGTTCGTATTGCCAATCCCGAAGACGCCAAGGCCTTTACCGCCCGGCTGCTTGCTGGTGAACCGATACGCCTTGTCGGTGAGGCGCCGTGGCTGAAGGTCTCCGACCACGCTGCGCTTGAGGCGGTCACCGGAGTGGAAAGTCAAACAGGAAGCGGGGAGCGCCTTGTCTATCATCCGGCAAAACTGGCTCTTGGCATCGGGTGCGAGCGTGGCTGCGACTATGAGGAGGTATCGGGACTTGTCGCCGAAACTCTTGCAGGCGCAGGGATTTCGCCCCTGTCGGTGGCCCTGGTCGCCACCCTGGACCTCAAGGAAGAAGAAGATGCCATTTTGCGGTTGGCATCAGGGCTCGGGGTCGAAACAAGGGTCTTCAGCGCCGAAAGGCTTGAAGCCGAAGCCCCGCGCCTTAAGACCCCTTCCAAAACAGTGTTCCGCGAAGTCGGGTGCCATGGTGTTGCCGAAGGGGCCGCACTGGCCGCCGGGGGACCGGACGCCCAACTGATCGTCGCCAAGGTTA
>QILX01000222.1 GCA_003232175.1 Hyphomicrobiales bacterium
CGTCGTGGCCACTGGCAACCAGATCATCGCGCGATGCGTCCTCTTCCACCAGCCCGCGTAAGATATCGTCGAGCACGTCGTAAGGCGGCAAGGTATCCTGATCGGTCTGGTTCTCGCGCAGCTCCGCCGTGGGAGCCTTGGTGATAATGCTGGCCGGAATAATCTCTCCGCCGGGACCAAGGCAACCCTGAGGCACCTGCTGATTGCGGAAGGCGCTGAGCCCATAAACTTCTGTTTTATATAAATCTTTCAGAGGATTATAGCCGCCGGCCATGTCACCATATAAAGTGGCGTAGCCCACCGACATTTCTGATTTGTTGCCCGTGGTGACCACCATGGCGCCAAATTTATTTGAGATCGCCATGAGGATCACCCCCCGGGCGCGGGACTGGATATTCTCTTCCGCCACCCCGGGGGACGTGCCCGCAAATAGCGGCGCAAGGGCGGTATCAAAACCGGCCACTGTGGCATCGATGGCAACTGTATCCAGCCGGACCCCCAGTGCCGTGGCACACGCTGCTGCGTCATCAAGGCTCTGCTGGCTGGTATATCTGGACGGCATCATCACGCAATGGACTTTATCTGCGCCAAGCGCGTCCACCGCCATGGCGGCGGTCAGGGCCGAATCGATGCCCCCAGAAAGCCCAATGACCACGCCGGGAAAATGATTCTTTCGCACATAATCGCCCAGGCCAGCCACGCAGGCGCGATAAACCAGGTCATCCCCTTGCGGCAGATCGGCCAGCGGCCCTTTGGCGCAAATCCAGCCATCACCCTCCCCTCCAATCGGTTATGGCGAGATTTTGCGAAAACGCCGGCTGCTGGAGCGCGAAAGTCCGGTCGGCGTTGAGCACGAACCCCGCGCCATCGAAAACAAGTTCGTCCTGGCCGCCGACCTGGTTCAAAAACACCAGCGGCAAACCGGTTTCCACCACCCTTGCGACCATATGGCCCAAGCGCTCATCATGTTTGCCGTGCCAGAACGGCGAGCCGTTGGGCACAAGAAGGATTTCAGCTCCGGTTTCCGCCAGGCATTCGGCGACATCGTCAAACCAGGCATCCTCGCAGATCGGCACCCCGAGGCGCGCCCCGCGAAAATTCACCGGGCCGGGCATGGGGCCGGGTTGGAAAACCCGCATCTCGTCGAACGTGCCGTAGTTGGGCAGGTGATACTTGTGGCGTACCGCTTTGATCTCGCCGCCGTCGAGCAGCAACACAGAATTGTGGAGGCCGGAGCTGTCAGACCACGGCGCCCCGATGAGAAGGCCGGGGCCGCCATCGGCGGTTTCCGCCGCAAGAGCCTCGATCTCCTTAACTATGGCGCGCTGAAAACTCTGTTTCAGGACCAGATCTTCAGGCGGATAACCGGTCAAAAACAATTCAGAATAGAGCACCAGGTCAGCACATTTTTCCGCCGCTTCGGCACGAATCTGGCGCGCCAGCGCAGCGTTACCGCTAACATCTCCAACAACCGGGTTCGCCTGAGCCAGCGCCAGCCGAAATTGCCCGTTGATTCTCGTTTCACCCGCCATGACTGACTGGTTTAACGTGCCCGCGCGCTTCGGGCAAATGCCGACAATAAATCACTGCTCGCCGTATTAAAATGCTCCGAACGCCACGGTTTCCACACGCTGCACCGGTGCGGCCTCACGGCCTTTTTTCAGCTCCTCAGCAATCAGGAATGCCAGTTCGAGCGCCTGATCGGCGTTAAGCCGCGGATCGCAATGGGTGTGGTAGCGGTCCGACAGATCGGTCTCGGAGATCGATGTCGCCCCGCCGATGCATTCGGTGACATCCTTGCCGGTCATTTCGACATGAATACCGCCCGCATAAGTGCCTTCTGCCCGGTGGATATCCATGAACTGGCGTACCTCGGCGAGAATTTGGTCAAAGGGCCGGGTTTTATAGCCGGTCGAGGCCTTAATAGTATTGCCGTGCATGGGGTCACACGACCAGACTACAGGCGCGCCTTCGCGTTTAACCGCGGCGATAAGACCCGGAAGATGTTCAGCAACCTTTCCTGCACCATAGCGGCAGATCAGCGTAATCCGGCCCAACTCGTTCTCCGGATTAAGGACATTGAGCAGTCGCAACAGGGTATCGGGCTCAAGGCTGGGGCCGCATTTGATCCCGATGGGATTGCGAATGCCGCGGAAATATTCGA
Source organism: Hyphomicrobiales bacterium (assembly GCA_003232175.1). Lineage (GTDB taxonomy): Bacteria > Pseudomonadota > Alphaproteobacteria > Rhizobiales > SZUA-8 > SZUA-8. Next base: position 2,165 of record QILX01000222.1, read on the forward strand.
CATGGGCCTCATCGGGGTCCCTGGTGCGATCGCCAATCCACAGGAAATGCCCCGAAGTGGCATAAGGCTCTCCGGTGGTGGAATCGATACGTGTAAGGGCCTCCTCATATCCCAGCAGCAGCGCCTCGTGGCTGGTGAAAAAGTCGGTGGTGCGCAATTGCGGCACACTGTCCTGATCGATACCGCAGGCGCGCATGAAGGACAAAGCCTCATCGATGCGGTCGGCGATTTCTGCATAACGCTCACCTGCCGGGCTTGCCGCCACAAAACCTTGTGTCCACCGGTGGACATGTTCGAGATTTGCATAGCCGCCATGGGCAAATGCCCGCAGCAGATTGAGGGTCGCAGCGGATTGCCGGTAGGCCTTCATCTGCCGCTCTGGGTCGGGCAGGCGTGTCGCCTCATCAAAATCGATACCGTTGATGATATCGCCGCGATAGGACGGTAAGGAGACCCCACCGATCTCCTCAAAATCGGAACTGCGTGGCTTGGCGAACTGCCCGGCAATGCGGCCCAGTTTCACCACCGGCACTGAACCTGCGAAAGTCAGCACCACCGCCATCTGCAAGAAAACAC
>QILX01000193.1 GCA_003232175.1 Hyphomicrobiales bacterium
GCACTGGAATTTGTCAGCCGCGTGGTCTTCCGGCTCTTCAGGTCCATCATGTAGATGTTGGAGTTGGCCCCGCGCTGCAGGGACAATATGATCCTCTGGCCATCGGGGGAAAAGCGCGGCGAAAATGTCATGCCGGGAAACTCGCCAACCACTTCCTGCTGCCCGGTTTCGATATTCAGCAGATACACCCGCGGGCGCCCGCCAGCATAGGACATGTAAGTGATTTCCTGCCGTTTGGGACTGAAACGCGGCGTTAGCACCAATTCGGCGCCACGGGTCAGAAAGCGGATGTTTTCGCCATCCTGGTCCATGATCGCCAGGCGCTTGACCCGGGCCTGCTTGGGGCCGGACTCATCGATAAAGGCAATTCTGGTATCGAAATATCCCGCTTCCCCGGTCAGTTTCTTGTAAATCGCATCGGAAATCTGATGGGCGATACGCCGCCAGTTCTTTTCCGTCGATGTCACCTGCAAGCCGACAATCTGCTTGCCGCCAAACACATCCCACAGGCGGAATTCCGCCTTCAGCCGCCGTCCCGATACCCGGCTGATCTGCCCGGTTACCAGGGCCTCGGCATTAATCGGCCGCCAGGATGCGAATTTCGGCTGGCTGTTGGCGTTAAGGGATTTTTCCAGGAACGAGGCCGGATCAAGTGGCCGGAAGAGGCCGGAATTGCGCAAATTGTTGGAAATGACTTCCGAGACCGCCGTACCGTATTTTGCCTCTTCGCTGCCATTTCCGGCAAAAGGCGTAATGGCGATCGGCACGGGGCGGATATTGCCCTGGGTGACGTCAATCTCAAGCTGGGCCGCCGCCGGGCCAGCGCCCAGCACCACGGCCATGCCGATGATGACGGCGAATATCAGATTTTGCGAACGTTCGCGATATCTACGCATCTACAACCTAACCCCCCAGCATGAACTGCGGATCGAAGTTTACGATTACCTGTTGCCAGTTGTCATATTTTTCAGCCGGCATATCATAGGGCTGGCACTGCTGCACAGCCCTTACAGCGGCATTGGCAGCCACGTCAAACCCTTCGCCGCCGCTGTTTAGCACCACGGGTGCGGCCTGAAGCTGGCCATTGAGGTTGAAACGCACCTCAACCTTGACATTGAGACTGGCGGCATTGGCAACCCCCACCGGGGGGTTCCAGCAGCGCTGCATCTGGTTTTGCAGATAGCGCATCTCGCTCTGGGTGACCACCAGATCCAGGCCCGAAACATTATTGGCGGCGTCCTCGACCCTGCCCGCGGTCTGGACCGGGCTGGGGCCGGCATCATCCTGAACCTTGTTCAGGAGGGCGGCAATTTTATCGGGATCAAAGGCGGGTTTTTTCGGTTTGGCTTTTTGGGGCGCCTTCTTTTTTGCAACTTTTTCAGGCGGCTTGGGTTTCTTGCGCGGTGCCGGTGCCGTGGCGGCGGGCGGCGGCGGCGGCGTTTCGACCACCTTGGGTTCGGGTTTTGCAGGCTCGGGCTCGGGCGCCGGCTTGGGTTCAGGCGCGGCGACGGGTTCTGGTTCTGGTTCTGGTTCGGGCTCTGCCAGGGGCAATGTTTCAGGTGGCGCCACTTCGATCGGCGGCGGCGGCGGTTCCAGCGCCGCGACCTTGGGCGGTGGAGGTGGCGCCTCGGGTTCGACCACTTTGGGCGGCTTGATCACGGGAACCGGTTCTTCGGGCTTCACTTCCAGCTCAACGGCGGGGGCGTTGCGTTCCGGTTCGATCTCGGTCTTTTTGGCCGACAGTTGGGTGAATTCATCAATGGTGAAAATTTCCACCGGCACCGGTGGCGGTTCATCGTTCTTGAACACCTCAGCCGACGGCAAGGCGACCGCGGTGGCGACCAGGACCACCGTATGCACCGCCGCCGATATGATAAATTCGTACCGCATCGGGCTATTGTTTCTCAATATCGGTTACCAGGCCGATACTCTTGAAGCCGGCGGCGGAAATCCGCGCCATGACCCGCATCACCTGGCCATAATTCACCGACCGGTCGCCGCGCAGAAAAACATTTTCGGAAATGGCCAGCAATTTGGGCACGATTTCATCTAAGGGGATTTCGTTGTCCTGGAGAAACACCTTACCCTCGTTCGTTACCGATACCGTCAGTGGTTCCTTGTTACTGGAGAGCTGCTTAGCCTGGGTTTCGGGCAATTCTATGGGCACGCCCACGGTCAGAAGCGGGGCGGCGATCATGAAGATGATCAACAGCACCAGCATGACATCGACCATCGGGGTCACATTGATTTCGGCCATCGGCATATATCGCCCCCTGCCCTTCCGCCGGCCTCCAGATGATGCGCCCATCTAACTGCTCCGCTCGTCGAGTTGGCGCGACATGATGGCCATGAATTCGTCCGAAAACGATTCGAAACGCGTGGCGAGCCGGGTCAGGTCGGTGGAAAACTTGTTGTAGAAAATCACCGCGGGGATTGCCGCCACTAGGCCGATCGCGGTTGCAAAAAGGGCCTCGGCGATACCGGGGGCGACCACGGCGAGGTTGGTGTTTTCCGACACCGCGATGGCGGTAAAGGAATTCATGATGCCCCAAACGGTGCCGAACAGGCCAACAAATGGCGCTGTCGAACCAACGGTGGCGAGAAACAGCAACCGGCGCTCCATGCGATCCAGCTCGCGGGTCGTTGCCACCTCCATGGCCTTTTGCACTCTCATCTGCACCCCGGCGGGGCTGGCGCGGTCGCCCATTTCCGCCGAACGGCGCCATTCCTTCATCGCCGCCACAAAGAGCGCCGCCATGGCTTTGGGTTTTTTCTGGGCATACCCCTGATAAAGCTCGTCCAGGCTTTGCCCGGCCCAGAAGGCTTTTTCGAATTGGTTGGTTAACCGCTTGGCCCGCCCCAAGCCGACAGATTTCTCAAAAACGATGGCCCAGCACCAAACCGAAGTGGCCAAAAGCCCGAGCATCACGAGTTTGACCACGATGTCAGCCTGGTAGAACAACCCCAAAAGCGAGAGGTCTACGACTTTTGGCCCAAGTTCCTGCGCCACAGCTTGCGAAATCATGCCTGTCCTCGACCGAGAAAGACCCCATCAACCGCCGGCGCCGCTGCCGGAATGGGGGTCGGAATTGCAATGCACCACAGCTCGCCTTGAAAACAATCGACGCCAGCTGGCCGGCATTTGGAGTCCGGGAGCCTTTGCGCGCACCTAGTGAGGCAATTGTGACATAACTGCGGCAGTGTAAAGGAAATTGTAATGATACCAAATGGTAAACATTTGTTGAGGTCAGATTGAACGGATTGCGGTCAGTACCGGAATCCAAATCCCCATGCCGGAAATTCTTCCAGATATGTTGGATAGCCG
>QILX01000084.1 GCA_003232175.1 Hyphomicrobiales bacterium
TGGCACCTTTGCGAATTATCTCAACATCGGTTTCAACATCGATCGGGCTGTCGGCCACAATGCGCGGCAGGTCACGCATTTCTTCAACCAGTCTGCCGCCGAATTTTACGATCACGTCACCGGGCTGGATATCGACCTTGCTGGCCGGTCCATCAGGGTTGACGCCGGCCACCAGCGCGCCCCGCGCCTCTCCGATCCCAAGTCCCTCTGCGATCTCATCGGTGACCGTCTGGATTCGCACGCCAAGCCAGCCGCGCCTGGTCTCGCCATGTTCGCGCAACTGATTTATCACTGGTACCGCAGTTGCCGCCGGGATTGAGAACCCAATGCCGATCGATCCGCCCGTGGGAGAAATGATGGCGGTGTTTATGCCAACAACTTTGCCATCCATATTGAACAGCGGGCTGAATAAAATCGTCATAGGGACCTGAATTGATGTCGCGGTTGCGTGCCGAAACGATGCCGGCGGTGACCGACCCACCAAGACCGAACGGGTTGCCAATAGCCAACACCCAGTCCCCAACTCGAAGAGAATCATCTTCGACAAAGCCAACGGCGACCAGAGCTTCTTCAGGTTTTACTTCCAAAAGCGCCAGATCGGTTTTTTTGTCCGCCCCCAACAATTTGGGCCTCGAGCTTTGTGCCGTCGTTGAAAATTACAAAAATTTCGTCGGCGCCGTCGATAACATGGTTGTTGGTCACCACCAGCCCTGAGGCATCGATAACAAAGCCGGAGCCCAGAGTTGACCCGGCGCGGCCGGGAATTTCCTTCCTCATTGCGCTTGAAATATTCGTCAAAAAACTCTTGAAACGGGCTGCCCTTTGGCAGGTTGGGCCGTGGAACAGTACGTGTAGTCGTTGTTGTCTGGCTGGTGGAGATATTTACCACCGCATCGGAAAGACGTTCTGCAAGATCGGCGAAGGAATTCGGCGTGCCTTGCGCCAGCGAAATCCGTGGCGCCAACATCAGCGTCATCGCCAACACTGTCGCAACAACAAAATTCACTGATGAAGTTGGTCGCCTTGCAGGCCTGTTGAACAAGTTGAGGAACATACCAATGGTCTCCCGAATATGGCCGCTGCCTTGGCGCAAGGCCTGAATGTCAATTTCAGTTTGGACACCAGTATAAACCACAAGCACCCAAGGTGGCGGGGCGTCACGCAGAAATGATGCCCCGGGCCTGTTCATCGGAAAACGTTGAACAGGCCAAATCCGGTCACCGGCGGATCAGCCACACCATACCGAGCCCGACAACAACACTACCAAGCCCGACAATACGCAAAGATTGTGGCGGTATGGTCTTCACCTGCTCCAGCATGCGCTTCATCGCCTCGGGAAATGCGGCATACAAAAATCCCTCGATCACCAAGACAAGCGCAAGTCCGACGAGGAAATCACGCATTACCCGCCGGTTGCCGGGTTATTTGGTGCGCGCCCCCTGGGGTCGTTGAAATAACGGAAGAATGCCGAATTCGGCGATATCACCAGTCGTGTATCACTGCTCTTCAGGCCCCTCGTGTAAGCCTGCATCGAGCGATAGAAGGTGAAAAATTCGGGGTCCTTGCCAAAGGCTTCATTGAAGATCTGGTTACGGGTGGCGTCGCCCACGCCCCGGGTTGTCTCCGCCTCCTGGGTCGCTTCGGCCTCGATGACCACAACATCGCGGTCGGCACGGCTTCTGACCCGCTGGGAGGCTTCCTGGCCTTGCGCCCGGGCTTCAGCCGCCTCACGCTGGCGTTCGGTCTGCATACGCCGGTAGACCGCCTGGCTATTGGCTTCAGGCAGATCAGCGCGGCGAATGCGCACATCGATGATCTCGATCCCAAAACCAGCCGAAGCAAGATTGGTCTGACTGGAGATGCGTTTCATCAAAGCGGGCCGGTCATCGCGGACAATGTTGACAAAAGTCGCATCACCCAACACCCGCCGGACGGCCGAATTCAGCACGTTGGCAAGCCGTGAATTGGCCTGCCGTACATTGTTCATGGTCTGGAAGAATTTGAGCGGATCGACAATCTTGTAGCGCGCAAACGCATCGACAACCAATCGTTTCCGGTCCGACGCAATGACTTCCTGGACGGGCGAATCCAAATCAAGGATACGTTTTTCAAGGAAGATGACCGTATCCGCGATCGGTATTTTCCAGTTTAGACCCGGCTCGGTGATGGTGCGCTTGGCCTCGCCAAAACGTAATATCAAGGCCTGCTGTGACTGATATACCGTGAACAGCGACACATAGGCAATTGCAGCCATAGCGCCAACAAGAATAACAATTCCTATAAAAATCGGGCGTTGCATACTACTGCCCTCCCTGGGCGCGGGATCGTGTCAGTTCATTAAGCGGCAGGTAGGGCACGACCCCTGTTCCGCCGGCACTCTGGTCAATAATCACTTTGTCCATGCCGCCAAACACGCCCTCCATGGTTTCGAGAAACATGCGTTCGCGGGTCAATTCCGGCGCTTTTTCATATTCAGTGTAGATGGAGATAAATCGCGCCGCCTGTCCGCGGGCTTCGGCGATGGTACTTTCCTTGTAGGCGTTGGCGGCTTCCAGGATCACCGCGGCCTGACCGCGGGATTCAGGGACCACTCGGTTGGCATAGGCTTCGGCCTCATTGCGAAGCCGGACCTGGTCAGCACGGGCCGCCTGCAC
>QILX01000264.1 GCA_003232175.1 Hyphomicrobiales bacterium
GGGGTCGAGTATCTCTACCTGCAATTTGTCTCGATCACCGGGCGTATCTGCGGCAAGGGCATCCCTGCCGACCATTGGGAGGCGATTGCTGGCAAGGGCTTCCAGCTGGTCTATGGTGCCACGGTCAACCTCTTCACTAACCGCCATGGCGACTATCTGGGTTATGGCCCCGAGGCCGCCGAACTCGTCGGCGTGCCCGAAACCGAGACCTTCTGTCAGCTCCCCTGGGACAAACGTGTCGCCAGGGTCTGGTGCACCTTGTTCCGCAACCGCGAAGAGCGCCAGAACCCCGGCGCGTACCTCACCTCCGATTCACGCGGAAACTTGCGCCGCATCCATAACGATTTTCAGGCCAAGCATGGCTTGCACCTGCGCGCCGGCACCGAGCCGGAAATGATGTGGCTGAAAAAGGACGAAAACGGCAAGCCCGATGGCGGCTTTTCCAACCCCTATTGTTACCATATCGACCAGTTCGAGAGCCTGCGTCCCGTCTACATGAAAGTGCTGGAATATTGCCGCGCCATGGGTCTGGACATGATCCAGGGTGACCATGAGGACGCCCCGGGCCAGCTGGAGCTCAACTGGACCTATGACGACGCGCTGCGCAACGCCGACCGGCTGTCGACCTACCGGCAGATCTGCGCCCAAGTGGCACGGGAATTCAACCTCATCGCCTGCTTCATGACCAAGCCCTTCATGGGGGTCTCGGCCAGCGGCTGCCACCACAATATCTCGCTGTGGACCGGGGGCGCGGATGGTGACAAGAAACTGGGCCAGGAGACCCGCGCCGCCATGGATGAGATGTTCATGTACCGCTCCGGCGGCGAGAATAAGTTCATGCCCGACGGCGACGACCCGCAGATGCCCGGCGAGATCGGCCAGTATGCCATCGGCGGCATTGTCAAACACCTGGACGCCATGACCGCCATAGGCTGCTCGACCGTCAACTCCTATCGCCGGCTGTGGGACACCGGCTTCTGGGCCCCGGTGTTCAAGGACTGGGGGTATCAGAACCGCACCACCGGTTTGCGTATTTCCGCGCCGGGCCGGTTCGAGTTCCGTTCGGTCGATTCGATGGTCAATCCTTATCTGATGGCCAGCGCCATCCTCACCGCTTGCGACGACGGCCTGACCAACAAAATCCCCTGCGGGAAGCCTGAGGAGCGCAACATCTACACCGCCATCGAAGAAGGCAAGGTGGTGCAAAAACTGCCCATGTCGCTGGGGGCCGCCCTTGAGGCGCTCGCCGCCGATGAGGTCATAAGGGCGGCGATGCCCGGCGAGATGTATCGCCTGTTCCATGAATACAAGACCGACGAGTGGGAGCGCTTCATGCATACCACCACTGATTGGGACACCGAGACCTACATGGACTATCTGCCGTAAGGCGAGATCTAGCGAAAAGGAGGGCGTTTCCATGTGCGGAATTGCCGGACTCATTCACCGGGGCAAAAGCTCCAACGTCGGCAGGCAAATGACTTCGATGTTGCAGGCACTGCGGCACCGGGGTCCCGATTCCACCGGCTTTGCCGTTTACGGCGAGCCCCGGCCCGGCGACTATATCATGCGCATCAAGGCCGCCGAGCGCGAGGACATCGACAAGGGCCACGGTATTCTCGATGAGATCGCCAGCCGCATCGACGAAATCGATAAAAGGCTGGAGGCGAACGACGCCCGGATCAAGGACAAGGTGAGTGTCACTCCTTATGCGTTGCGCTATGTCATCGGCCATGACGGTGACACCGCACAAATGGCCCGCCATATCGAGGAAATTGAGGGTGTGGAAATCCTTTCGCTGGGCAGCGGGCTTGAGCTGATCAAGGATCTTGGTGACGCCGGCGCGGTCTGCGAGACCTATGATCTGGACGCATTTCAGGGCACTCATGCCATCGGCCATACCCGCATGGCGACCGAATCGGATGTTGATATCCGCTCAGCCCACCCCTATTGGGCCTTTCCCTACAATGACGTCTCGATCACCAATTACTGGATGATGCGTCGGGAAATGGAACGCCAGGGCCACCGTTTCATGTCGGATTGCGACAGCGAGCTGCTCGCTGTTTACACCGCCCACAATCTGGCTGGCGGCGCCAGCCTTGAGGACAGTCTGAAATCCTCCATCGGCGAGATCGACGGGGTGTTCACCTATCTGGTGGCATCGAAGGATCAGCTCGGGCTGGCCAAGGACACCATGGCGGCAAAACCCCTGGTGCTTTACGAGAGCGACGATCTTATCGCCATGGCGTCCGAGGAGGTCGCCATCCGCGCCATCCTGCCCCACGAAATCGACACTACCGACCCCTATGACGAGGAGGTTCGGGTATGGCAGGCTTAACTGGCCAAGAGCTCAAATCCATGAGCCAGGACGAACGCGCCAAGGCACTCGGCATGACCACCGAGCAACTTACTGGCCGGTCGCTTTTTGTCGAGTTCAGCCCCGATGAAGACGCGCGCCTGACCTACCCGTGGGCGCCGGATGTCGATTACAACAAACGCGCGCAAATCGACGCCGATGCCCTGACGTCTACCGAGGTGAACGATAAAATCCGCGACCTGATGGCCGACGGCTACGGCACCATCGTGGTCAAAAACCCGCGCGGGAAACATTCCCTTGGCGTTGGCATTCTCAGCCGTCTCAACCTGATTTTCGAGGGTTCGCTGGGCTATTTTGCCATCGGCCTGATCGATGGGCCAAACGTGCGCATCAACGGAAGGGTCGGCTGGTCCTGCGGCGAAAACATGATGGCCGGCACCATCGTGATCGAGAAAAACGCCGGCTCGACCTTCGGCGCGGCCATCCGTGGCGGCGATCTGGTCTGCCGGGGCTCGGTCGGCAGCCGCACCGGCATCGACATGAAAGGTGGCACCATCCTGGTTGGTGGTGATACCGGCATGCTGTCGGGCTTCATGATGCAGCGCGGGCGCATGGTGGTCTGTGGGAATGCTGGCAAGAGCCTGGGCGATTCAATGTATGACGGCACCATCTTTATCGGCGGCGACATTAAGTCCCTCGGCGTGGACGCCGTCGAGGCGGAGCTGATCGATCTGGACCGCACCTGGCTGACCCGCAAACTCAAGCAGTATGAACTCCTGCCCGAAAGCGGCGTTGATCATTTCACCAAAGTCGTCGCCGGCAAGCAGCTCTGGAACTACGACAATCTTGAACCCACCGAGAAAAAGATCATTCTCTAGGACACCAGCCATGGATAAACCCGAAAAAAAACCGCTTGACCGCGACACCTACCGGCTGGGGAATTCCTTCGTTTTCCCGCCCCATGTCATCGACGATATTCACATCAAATCCGAGCTCGGCCGCTACCGGATGCGGGGCATGTCGCTGTTCAAGAAAATCCCCC
>QILX01000088.1 GCA_003232175.1 Hyphomicrobiales bacterium
GCCTCAATTCCGAGCCCTCCCCACGATGTTTTGACGTCGGCAATGCCGGCCCCGGTGGTGATAGCGATACCCAGGTCCCGCGCCGCCTCGATTAATTTGCCCTCGGGCGTATTGCGGGTATCGATGATGCGGCTGATCGAAACCCCGGTTTCGCACAGCAAAATGGCGGTGCGGTAGGCGTCGTCATTGTTGGTGAACACCACGCCGCGCCCCCCGGGGCTGGCGCCATAGCGGGCGGCATAGGCCCGTGCGGCGGAAGCCAGCATGATGCCGGGCCGGTCATTGTTGGCAAAGGTCAGCCCGCGCTCGATGGCGCCGGACGCCACGACAATCTCACCCGCCCGCACCTTCCACAGCCGTTCGCGCGGCACACCCTCATCGGCGAGCTCAGGCTGATGGTCGGTCAGCCGCTCGGCCATCATCAGATAATTATGAAAATAATGGCCCGCGACAGTGGTACGGGTGAGCAATTGAACATTGTCCCTGGCGGCAAGTTCAGCGGTAACCTCCCGCACCCAGTCCAACGCTCCGGCGCCGTCGATTTTACCGTCGGAAAGGTCGGCACTGCCGCCAAGGCGCGGGGTTTCGTCAGCCAGGATCACCCTGGCGCCGGTCGCCGCCGCCGATCTTGCCGCCGCCAGCCCGGCAACCCCGCCGCCGACTACCAGTACGTCGCAGACAACGTGAAGCTGCTCGTAAGTGTCGGGGTCGATATGTTTTGGTGGCGGTCCTAGCCCGGCGGCGCGGCGAATGAAGCGTTCGTAAGTGGGCCAAGCCGCGGCCGGCCACATGAAGGTCTTGTAATAAAATCCCGCAGGGATGAGCCGCGAAAACCATCCGTTGATCTGGCCGATATCCGTTGCCAGCGACGGCCACCGGTTCTGGCTTGTTGCAACCAGCCCCTCGTGGACTTCCGCTTGCGTGGCACGGACATTGGGCGTCATACGATTGCCGGTACCAATGGTCACCAGCGCATTGGGTTCTTCGGTTCCGGCGGTAAATATGCCCCGGGGCCGGTGATATTTGAAACTCCGCCCCACAACCCGCACACCGTTGGCGAGCAAAGCCGAGGCAACCGTGTCGCCCCGAAAGGCCACCATGGTCCGACCATCAAAGGTGAACGCGAGACGATTTTTGCGATCAAGCACCCGCCCGACAACGGGGCCGTTGGCGTCGAACGGCAGCCGGTAAGACCGCCCGCTCACGATTTGGCCGCCTTGGCGCGCGCACGTGGTTTTTTGGTCAAATTCAGTTGAGGTTTTGGGTCCGATAATTTGTAGAACATTTTGAATTCATGGCTGTAAGTGTCGCGAACGGCATGAAACCATTTGCCGCACCCCCTGGCACACAACCACAATTCATGTGCCAGTCCGCGCGGGTTGTCTCTGACGTACAGGTAATCGCGAAACGCCTCATCGCTGATATTTTCAGGATCGGTTGACGCTGGCCGGACAATATGGGCCTCACCGCCGGCGGTGAACTCTGTCTCATCCGCGCCAAGGCCGCAGACCGGGCAGGTGATTTTCAACATACCGGCACCCCCACTTTAATGTGCCACTGCCGCGGCAACACTCTCATCAATCACCGCCCCGGTGGTGAACCGGTCCAGCCCGAAGGGCTCGGCGATCGGGTGCGGACGATCATTGGCGATGGTGTCGGCAAAAACAAAACCCGAGCCCGGGATGGATTTAAAGCCGCCGGTTCCCCAGCCGCAATTGACAAACAGTCCCTCAACCGGGGTCAGGCCGATGATTGGACTGCGATCGCCGGTCATGTCGACGATGCCGCCCCACTGGCGCATCATTTTTAACCGGCTGATAGCCGGGAACAGCTCCACCAGCGCCGTCACCGTATGCTCGATGGCGGGCAGGGAACCGCGTTGGGAATAGTTCAGATACGAATCCGCCCCCCCGCCGATCACCAGTTCGCCCTTGTCGGACTGGCTGATATAGCCGTGCACCGCTTGAGCGGTTCGGATACCAGAGCCTGGAGCGCAACGCTTTCCAGCGGCATGCGCACTCCCGCCATATCCATGATCGTGCTTGTTGACCCCGCCGCCACTACTGCAACTTTTTTCGCTCCGATAAAACCTTTCTGGGTCTCCACGCCGATAACCTGGCCGCCTTTGCGCCGGATCCCGGTTACGGCGCAAGTCTGGATGATATCAACGCCAAGAGCATCGGCGGCGCGAGCATAACCCCAGGCGACCGCGTCATGGCGGGCGACCCCGCCGCGCGGCTGGTAGATGGCGCCCAGAATCGGGTAACGGGCATTAGCGCTGTCATTGATGATCGGTGCCTTTTTTTTCACCTCCGCCTTGTCGATCATATATGCGGTGACACCATTGGCGCTGGCGGCGTGGACATGGCGGCGCATGCCGCGCAATTCGTGTTCGGTCAGGGCCAGCATCATCAGCCCTCGGGGGGAAAACATAATGTTGAAATTGAGCTCCTGGGACAGGCGCTCATACATTGACCGTGCCAGCTCATAAATGGCGATGCTTTGGTTGCGGAGGTAATTTGAACGGATAATCGTGGTGTTGCGGCCGGTATTGCCGCCACCAAGCCAGCCCTTCTCTACCACCGCGACCTTGGTGATCCCGTGCGTCTTGGCCAGGTAATATGCGGTAGCCAGCCCGTGCCCGCCAGCGCCGATAATAACTACATCGTAAGTATCGCCGGGGGTGGGGCTGGTCCACGCCCTGGGCCAGTTCTTGTGAAAACCGACGGCATTCTTCGCCAGTGAAAAAATAGAATAGCGTGACATGTCAGGATCCCATACCGCTCGCCCCGCAACGATATCCCGCGTCCGCCCCGGATATCAATGGGGTCTTGGGGACAAAGAAGAGTATCGCCTCTGTGATTGATTTTGCTCGATAATCGCCGAAAGCAAAGCTGATAAAGTAATTCAGATATTCGGATTTAAATTTCAATCTGGATATATATATAGGCAACTAACACATTTGTGTTTTTGCGCTGGCCCCCGCTCGGAGTACATCCAGCAGATAGAAATTTATTCCGGTGATAATGGTGCTTTGGCTCCTGTTTGCGGTAATGGCGTTAGCAGCGGCGGTTTTGCTGCTTCGCCCCTTGATGCTGAAATATGGCGAAAGCCAGGGACGACCGGTCTACGAGGCGGCGATTTACCGCGAGCAATTGAAGGGCCTTCAAAAAGAGGTCGACCAGGGGATGCTGGTCGCCGATGAAGCCAAAGCCGCCAGGTCTGAGATCGGGCGGCGTCTTTTGGCGGCTGCCGACGCTCAAGACAGCAACAAGATTGGCGCCAAGATCCTTGGTCCGACACAGACTGGGCGCGTGGTCACAGCAATCTTGGTTTTGCTGTTTGTACCTTTAAGTTCCCTTGGCCTTTATTCCATGCTGGGAAATCCTAACCTGCCATCGGCCCCCGCCGCCGCAAGGATGGCGGCGGACGGCGATACCCAGAGCATCAATGAATTGGTGGCCCGGGTTGAAAAACACCTGGCGACCAACCCCGACGATGTGCGGGGTTGGGAAGTGCTGGCCCCCACCATGATGCGTCTTCGCCGCTATGATGAAGCCGCGGTGGCATTCCGGCGCATCATTGAACTTAATGGACCCACGGCCAATACTCTTTCGGTGTTGGGTGAGGCGCTGATGTTTGCGGCGGTATAATCGGTGACGAGGCACAAAAGGCTTTTACCGAAGCCGCCGCTATGGATACCGCGCTGCCGGACCCACGTTTTTATCTAGGTGTGGCCAGCTTGCAAGACCAGGACAAGGACGGTGCGGTCGCCATTTGGCGGAAACTGCTTGAGGACAGCCCCGCCGATGCGCCATGGCGCGACGAAATCGAGGCCCAGATCGCCCAGGCGCTGGGGTTGCCGGCGCAAACGCCGGCGGGGCCGGGCGCCGACGATATCGCCGCCGCAAACCAGATGAGCGCCGAGGAGCGTCAGGCGATGATTGCCAACATGGTGGCCGGACTTGATACGC
>QILX01000163.1 GCA_003232175.1 Hyphomicrobiales bacterium
CCACGTTCCCAAGGCTTCGATAAGATCGATGATTTCCATTTGGGCTTTAGCCTTCAGCGCCCGGTCCGGCTGAAACGTTTGGCGGGCGCGACGACGGCGATGGTCCCTCATTGGCGCTTCTCTGACCGTCCATCGCTTCGCGGGTGAGTTCAGCGATGCCGCCAATGGCACCAATAATCGAGGAGGCTTCGACTGGCATCATCAGCACTTTCTGGTTCGGTGACATGGCCAGATCGCGAAGGGCGCCAACGTATTTGTCGGCGACAAAATAGTTGATCGCCTGGATACTGCCTTTTTCGATCGCCTCGGAAACCATCGTGGTGGCGCGGGCTTCGGCTTCCGCCAATCGCTCCCGCGCTTCGGCGTCGCGGAATGCCGTCTTTGCGGCCTTCGGCGGCTAGTATTTCCGCCTGCTTTTCGCCATCGGCTTTCAGCACTTCGGCCTGGCGTTCGCCTTCGGCTTCCAGAATGACGGCGCGCTTTTCGCGCTCGGCTTTCATTTGCCGCCCCATGGCTTCGACCAGATCGCGCGGCGGGTTGATGTCCTTGATCTCGATGCGGGTCATTTTCACGCCCCAGGACTCGGTTGCCCGATCAACCACTTTGAGCAGTTTTTCGTTGATTTCGTCGCGCTGGGACAAAAGTTCATCAAGATCCATTGAGCCCATGACGTCATGGTGACGTTTTTGATCGCGTGTTCCATCTGCTCGACCTCGTAGGCGGCCCGGGGGGCATCGAGCACCTGGAAGAAGGCAACCCCGTCGACCTCCACCATGGCATTGTCCTTGGTGATGACCTCCTGGGTGGGCACATCGAACACCCGTTCCATCATGTTCATTTTGTGGCCGATCCGGTCGATCAGCGGCACGATCATCCCCAGTCCGGGTTCAAGAGTGCGCGTATAGCGGCCAAATCGCTCGACGGTATAATTCCACCCCTGGGGCACAATCTTGATCGCCTGCAGAACGATGATGATGATCAGGACAAAAAACACGATGACAAAAATACTGGCGCCGGACATGGGCTGCTCCTTGGCGGAATTAAACATGGCATCAGACCGCCGCTGCGGACTGACGGGACGTGATTCCCATCACAGTCTACCAGAAAATCGGCGCCCAGGTTACAGCCAACCGGCAAGTTCCTGACGCACCAATTTCTCGATCATCGTCAGGCCCTGGTCGGTGGCGTTCAGGCAAGGAATTGCGGTGAATTTTTCACCGCCGTTTTGTGTGAAGGTTTCGCTGATGCCGATGGCGATTTCTTCAAGGGTTTCCAGGCAATCGGCGACAAAGCCAGGCATGACCACGGCAAGGCGCCTGACCCCGTCGCGGCCGAGCTGGGCGACGGTCGGCTCAATATAGGGTTGCAGCCATTCCTCGCGGCCAAATCGGGATTGAAACACCACTTGAAAGGTCTGGTCGTCATACCGCAGAGCCGTGGACAGGAGGCGACCGGTCTTCATCGCTTGACAATAATAAGGATCGCCTTCGGTCAAATAGCGTTTTGGCAGACCGTGGAAGGAGGCGAGCATCATTTCTGGCTGCCAGTCCAGTGTGGCGAGATGATCGGAAACCGACCCGGTCAACGCCTCGATATAGGCGGGATGATCGTGAAACGGCGGCAAAGTGCGGATGGCCGGCTGCCAGCGCATGGCAGCCAAGGCTTCATAGGCCTTGTCCAGGGCTGTTGCGGTGGATGTGGCGCTGTATTGTGGATAGAGGGGCGCCAGCAAAATACGTGTCGCACCGGCCCTTTGAAGCCCTTCAAGCCGGTCGGCGATCGATGGTGTGCCGTAGCGCATCGCCCAGTCGACGAGGACATTTTCGTCCCCCTGTTTTTTGGCATCAAACCGGTGCGCCAGCCCTTCGGCCTGGGCCCGGGTTATGGTTCGCAGTGGCGATTCGTCTTTATCCCGGTTCCAGATCAGGTCATATTTTGCCCCCGAACGTGCCGGCCGGGTGGTCAGAATGACGCCGTTCAGAAGCGGCCACCACAAAAGGGGATTGGTGTCGATAACCCGCCGGTCGGAGAGGAATTCCTTCAAGTAGCGGCGCATGGACCAGTAGTCGGTGGCATCTGGCGTGCCCAGGTTGATCAGCAATACGCCAATGCGGTCATCTGGCACAGCTGGGTGGTCGCCCGGCCCGTGGGCAGGTTGTAGAAGAGTTGGATTGTTCATAAGCGCATCGCTCTGTGGCCGGGATGTCCGGCATCGGAAAGTGAACGGGTAAATTTCTTTGCAGCGCGCTTTGAAACGCGGTCAACATAGGGGTTAGTATATCTACGTCGGCCTCAGGGCCTAACAACAAATTTCTAGCAGGGGAGAGCTTAATGACACGTCTTCGATCCATTTGCTTTGCGCTTGCCATGCCATTGGTACTGGCGCTGGCAACGGCAAATTTCGCCAATGCAGCGGAAAATACCAAGGTCACGTTCATTGTGATCAGTGACATATATAAAATGAGCGGCGGAAAAACCCGTGGCGGCGACGCTGGTCAAGTCCGAACGCGCCAAGGGCGGCAATGTTGTTTATGTGCTTGCCGGCGATTTCCTTTCGCCGTCGATCATGTCCGGCTTCGACAAGGGCGCCCACATCATCGATCTTTTTAATATGGAGCCGCCCGACTTTGCCGTGCCCGGCAACCATGAATTCGATTTCGGCGAAGAGATATTCGCTAAACGCGTGGCTGAATCGAATTTCCCCTTCTTCGCCGCCAATTTGCGTGATGCCGATGGCAAACCGCTGCCCAATATAGGCGACACCAAGATGCTGACTTTCGGGGATATCAAAATCGGCCTGATTGGTTTGGCGGCGGAAAATTCGCAAGTTACCTCAAGCCCGGGTTCGCTCACATTCCAGCCTTCAGTAGAAACCGGATTGGCCCAGGCAAAGATTCTGCGCGAAAATGGCGCCGACCTTATCGCCGTGGTGCTTCACGAGAGTCTGGGCCTGGACATGGAACTGGTGAACACCAGGGCCTTTGATTTTGTCTGGTCCGGTCATGACC
>QILX01000184.1 GCA_003232175.1 Hyphomicrobiales bacterium
TACCCACGCGCCGGCAATCCAGTGCCGGGCCTCCTGATCATTCATGGATTTTCTCCCCGTCCTGTAACACTATGAGGGTCATTCGGCTTCATGCAAGACATGCGGGGCGGGGGGATGGTGCCGGAAACTAAAATGCAGATACGATCCGGCGATACCGCCGATGTCATCATTGTCGGCGGCGGGCCGGTCGGCATGGGCCTCGCCATCGAGCTGGGCCAGCGCGGCAAGACATGTATCGTTGTCGAGCGTGGCTGCCGGCTCCACAATATTCCCAAGGGCCAGAACCTCACCCAGCGCTCCGGCGAGCATTTCAAATGCTGGGGCGTCTCCGAGGCGATCCGGGACGCCAGCACCATTCCCCACGACTACGGCAGCGCCGGGGTGACCGCCTATGGTACGCTGCTCAGCGGCTACGACTACGACTGGTACCGCCGCGCCCAGGTGGGAAAGTTCTATGCCGCCGCCAATGAACGCCTGCCGCAATACGCCACCGAAGCGGTGCTGCGGGCCCGGGTGGCTAAGCTCGATACGGTCCAGACCCGTTTTGGCTGGTCGGCCACCGGAATAGATCAAGATGCCGATGGCGTCGAGGTTGTGTGCGCCCAAGGCCCCGATGGCGAACACCGGACTTTGCGCGGGCGTTTTGCCGTTGGCTGCGATGGCGCGCGCTCACGCCTTCGCCTGTCCGCCGGAATTGAGCAGGACATCGACCCCCATGACCGGCGCATGGTGCTCCTGGTCTTCCGCTCGACCGAGCTGCAATATCTGTTGAAACGCTTTGAGGGCAAGTCGTATTTCAATGTGCTGAAACCCGAACTGGAAGGCTACTGGCAGTTTCTTGGCCGGGTCGATCTGGGGGGAAACTGGTTTTTCCACTGCCCGGTCCCCGCCGATACCACTTTAGGCAATTTCGACTTTGCCGCCCTGCTTCAAGGCGCCGTCGGGGCCCAATTCGACATCGAGTTCGACCATATCGGGTTTTGGGACCTGACCATCGCGGTGGCCAAATCCTACCAGCGGGATCGGGTCTTCATCGCCGGGGATGCCCGGCGGTTTTGGCATCAATACCGGATTTGAAGATGCCCGAAATCTGGGCTGGAAACTGGCGGCGCAGCTTGAGGGCTGGGCCGGTCCGGACTTGCTGGAAAGTTACAGCGCCGAACGCCAGCCGGTCTTCGCCTCCACCGCGCGGGATTTTATCGGCCGCATGATTACCGACGATCGCGATTTTGTCGCCCGTTATAACCCCGATACCGACAAAGCGGCCTTTGAAGCGCAATGGCAGGTACGCAGTTCCGGCGGCAATGCCGATGTGACGGGTTTTGCGCCAAATCCATTGTGCCGGGGACCAGCGGCATCCCGTCTGCCAAGGGCACCCATGAATTCAAGGCCCGCGCCGGCCATCATCTTGCGCCGCAGCCCTTGTCAACCGGCACAACCGTCTTTGATGCCCTGGGGGCGGGCTTCACCCTGCTGGCGTTGGGGGCTGATCCCGAGGCGGTCCGGGCCTTCGAACTCGCGGCGGCGCAAATGAGCATTCCGTTGAAAATCGTCACAGATGGCCAGGGCGAGGCATACAAAAACTACGAGGCGCAGCTCATTTTGATCCGCCCGGACCACTTTGTCGCCTGGGCCGGCAGGACGCCGCCTGAAAACGCCGGGAAAATACTGACCGCGGCGGTGGGGCATTGAGAAATATGGCGAATTTGCAACCGCGGTTGGCACCGGGGCCAGAAGCTCCTAAATAGGGACCTCAAGTTAAATTAGCTGGGCAGGGCATGGAACTTCACGGAACGACAATCATCACGGTTCGTAAAGGCGGCAGGGCGATCATCGCCGGCGACGGGCAGGTATCCCTGGGGAACACCATCCTCAAAGGCTCGGCGCGAAAAGTCCGGCGGCTTGGCATCGATGGCAAGGTCATTGCCGGCTTCGCCGGCTCGACGGCGGATGCTTTTGCCCTGTTCGAGCGGCTGGAGTCCAAGCTGGAGCAGTACCCCACCCAACTCACCCGCGCCGCGGTGGAGCTGGCCAAGGACTGGCGCACCGACCGCAATCTGCGCCGCCTGGAAGCGATGATGATTGTTGCCGATGACAAGGTGACCCTGGTCCTCACCGGCAATGGCGACGTGCTGGAGCCTGATGACGGCATCACCGCAATCGGTTCGGGGGGCAACTTCGCCCTGGCGGCGGCGCGAGCCCTGGCAGACAGCGACATGGACGCCGAAGCCATCGCCCGCCGCGCCATGGACATAGCGGCCGAGATTTGCGTCTTCACCAATACCAATATTACCGTTGAGGCCATCGATGACGCTGAATAGAGCTTACATCGCTCCAATTCGCGCCAATTTCCCCCATTTCTCCGCTGATCGGACCCCATGAGTGATTTTTCCCCCCGTGAGATTGTTTCCGAACTCGACCGCTACATCATCGGCCAGAAAGACGCCAAGCGGGCGGTGGCCATAGCTTTACGCAACCGCTGGCGGCGACAGCAGCTCGAAGGGCCGCTGAAAGAAGAGGTGATGCCCAAGAACATTCTGATGATCGGGCCAACCGGGGTCGGCAAGACCGAGATTTCGCGGCGCCTTGCCCGGCTGGCGGGAGCGCCGTTCATCAAGATCGAGGCGACCAAATACACCGAGGTCGGTTATGTCGGCCGCGATGTCGAGCAGATCATTCGCGATCTGGTTGAAATCTCTATCGGGCTTACACGCGAGCGGCGGCGCAAGGACGTCGAGGCGGCGGCCCATATCAGCGCCGAGGAACGGGTTCTCGATGTTCTGGTGGGCAGCAATTCCAGCGCCTCGACCCGGGATATGTTCCGCAAAAAACTGCGCGATGGCTCCCTGGACGAAAAAGAGATCGAAATCGAGGTCCAAGACACCGGCGGCGGCATGCCGAATTTCGAAATCCCCGGCATGCCTGGCGCCCAGATGGGCATGGTCAATCTTGGCGACATTTTCGGCAAGGCCATGGGCGGGGCACGCACCAAGAAAAAACGCACCACGGTAAAAAAAAGCCACGACCTGCTGGTGGCCGAGGAATCGGACAAAATGCTCGATCAGGAGCAATTGATCGCCGACGCCATCTCCACGGTGGAAAATTCCGGCATCGTGTTCCTCGATGAGATCGACAAGATCTGCGTCAGCCGCGAGGGCGTACAGCGTGACCTTTTGCCGCTGATCGAGGGCACCACGGTGGCGACCAAACACGGACCGGTGAAAACCGACCACATTCTTTTTGTCGCCTCGGGCGCCTTTCATATCGCCAAACCCTCGGACCTGTTGCCCGAACTTCAGGGGCGGCTGCCGATCCGGGTCGAGCTTCGCGCCCTGACCCGCCATGATTTTGTCCGCATTCTCACCGAAACCGAGGCCTGCCTGATCAAGCAATATGTCGCCCTGCTGGAGACCGAGGGCGTTACCCTGGACTTCACCGAGGACGGCATTGACCGCATCGCCACCATCGCGGCGGAAGTCAACGCCTCGGTGGAAAATATCGGCGCAAGGCGCCTGCAGACGGTGATGGAACGTGTCCTCGA
>QILX01000162.1 GCA_003232175.1 Hyphomicrobiales bacterium
AAATCGTAGTGCTTATTCAGCCGACATCGCCTTTCGTAAAGGCGGAACATATCGATGCCGCCGTTACAAAACTCCGGCACGACCCGGCAATGGATAGCTGCACTACCATGTCTCAGCTCGACCACCGAAAACACCCATACAATCTCTCATACTTAAGGGATGACGGGAACTGGGATTTCATATTCGCACAGGAACGTGCCAAAGCGCGAACCCGGCAATCAAAACCAAAAGCACAAATGTTCTGCAATTTGTTCGCGGCGCGGACGAAGACAATGTTGACGAAGGGCCGATTTGGAGATCGTAAAGGATCAGTCCTCGTCGATGATCTGTATGCTTGGGATATCGATTTTCCCTGGGAACTGGAAGTGGCGGCGCTTTTGATTGAAAAAGGTTTTGTTGATCTCAATCACCGCAGCGAAAACCTGAAAGTAGACGACCAATGAAATTCCTGAAGACTCATCTGATGAGAGCACTATTGGGATTGCCTGCCCGCGCTGGTTGGCGCACGCCGTTTATCCGGATTCTGAAATCAGCAATTTCCGAGCATCCCGACAATCGAAATATTGAAGGTCAGAAACAAATTACGGTTTTAGCACTTTCGCCGGAAGGATTTCGCGGAGATCTTGAAGCTTTGGCCGGGTCTGGTAGATGCCGCGTCCTAGTTATGTCAAGTACTTGGCAATGCCGGATGCTCTATGTCTTTTACCGGGAGGGGCTTCGTCCAAGAGACTATCTTAATCCGAATCCCGGTAGTATCGAAATGAGCTTCAAAAAAGCTCTCCAGTCCTTTTACCGGGCAGTGTTGCCACAGGTTTACCGGTACCATGGTATTGACTGTGTGATCAGCTATCATATCCGGGTGCCGGCTGACGTCGACTGGGGTGTCGCTTCGCAAGAGACAGGCTTCCCTTACATTGTCTTCTATCGTGAAGGCCTGTTCGCATCCGCGCACGCTATGCATAAAAAAATGGCGGTTCTGTTCGACCGATTTGGGTTCTGGGGTACAAAACTCGTCGTTCACAATGAGAGCTGTCGCCAACTCTGTATTGATACCGGGCTGGTTCAACGGGAGAAGATAGCCGCTCTGGGTTGTATACGAATGGACAAATTCGCCGGAAAGATCAGGGAGGCGAAACCGTTAAATACAGCGCGCAAAAAGGTCACTCTGTTTCCGGTAAGTTTGAAGGAAGGAAGCAAATTCGACTTCAAACTCCTGCCGTTTTTCAACGGCGTCCATGTGGCACTGGCTGAATTGGCAAAAAAATTTCCCGATGTCGATTTTGTCTTCAGGTCTATCCAGACTGGCGTAAACTTGTCGACAAGGCGTTTGACGAAGC
This sequence comes from Hyphomicrobiales bacterium, assembly GCA_003232175.1. Classification (GTDB taxonomy): domain Bacteria; phylum Pseudomonadota; class Alphaproteobacteria; order Rhizobiales; family SZUA-8; genus SZUA-8. Next base: position 1,338 of record QILX01000162.1, read on the forward strand.
CGGTATAGATGTACGGCAATTGCCCAATCTGATCATGGATCCCAATCTGGATGCACAGAAGCTGATTTTGGAATCCTCCGTCGTCTGCGGCATTAATTCAACAACAATCCTGGAAGCCGCCCTGGCCGGCAAACCGGTCATCGTTCCATATTTCAAGCAGCTTCGTCAGGACCCATATGTCGATCATATCAAGTTCGTTGACGCGTTTGAGTATTTGGATGTGGCGTCGGATACGGTGAGTTTTGCAACGCTGGTTGAGGAACGGCTGGCGGCGCCGGAAATCTCAGAGGCGGATATGGCAGGCCGCCGGATGAAATTCAAAAAATATGTCTCCGACCCAGAGGGAGGGGCACTCGACCTTTACATCGAGTTGCTCCAAGAACATGTTGATCAAGCGCGATCTTTTCAGATCCAAAACGCGGCTGCAAAATCCGCCGAAAGGGCCGTCGGGCAGTCCGCCAGTGTCGAAAACAGGTAGGGGGAGCGCCATGGGACCCGAACATTACGCAGAAGGCCGGGATGATGGTGCACCATCGGCGTCATTCCTCGAGGGCAAACATCTCAACCTGCGGGGGCTCCGGCGCGAAGATCTGGAATATGTTCGAAGCTGGTGGGACAACGCCGAGGTTACCGCCTACATGGAAGCCGGAGCATGTCCGACAACCGATGCCATGCTGGAGGAGTTTTATAGCGCGGCAAACCAAAGCAGAAATTCGGTCGTATTTGTGGCCGAAGACCGCAGCACCGGCAGACCGGTCGGTCTGTCGGGCTTGTACGAGATATTCTGGCCCGGCCGGCGGGCCGAATTCCGCGTTCTCATCGGTGAGCCTGGAATTTTCGACAAGGGATACGGCACCGAAGCCACGCTCATGACGGTTGAATACGGTTTTATGCGCCTGAATTTGGAGGTCATTCATCTGGGGGTAAATGTCGCCAATGCGCGGGCGGTTCGCGCTTATGAAAAAGCCGGATTTGTCCGCGAGGGTGTCAGGCGAAAATTTGTATTTGCCCGCGGGGTCTACAACGACGCGGTGATGATGAGTATCTTGCGCGAAGAGCATCCAACGACAAAAGCACCGTGAGAAAATCGGATATCCAGTCGCAACCGGCTGTCGCCCTGGTGGGGCTGGGGCGGGTGGGCGCAACGGCGCCGGCGGTTGGCGGACCACGGGATCGCATGGTCATCCGCAACCACGCCGAGGCAATACTGGCCGCAGGGGGCCGGATTGCCGCGCTGGTGGATATCTGTAAGAAACGGCGCGCCGACGCCATGAAAAAACTGTCCGGCAGGGGCGGCACCAGGGTCGAGCAAGTGGCGACACTGACTGAATTACCGCCTGGATGCGCTGATATCATAACCATCGCCACGCCGCCGCAAGGCCGGCTGGAGTTGCTTACCAAGGCCTTGGCTCTTGGGCCAAAAGCCGTGGTTATGGAAAAGCCCATGGCTGTCGATCTGAACGAGGGCGCGGCTCTTTTGCAAGCTGCCGCAAAAGCCGGCATACCGCTTTACGTCTGTTACAACCGGCGAACCGATCCCGGCATGCGGGAATTTACCAAAGCCGTTGATTTCAGGGACATTCGGGCGGCTCTGTTTCGCTATGGCAATGGTTTGATGAATTATGGAAGTCACGCCGTCGATCAAATCTTGCAATGGTTTGGTCCGGTTGTGGCAGTTCAATCGGCGCCTTTTCCCGATGGCGATGCCGATTTGGCCTGCGTGAGTTTCAGGTGCCTTATGCGGACAGGCCAAAAGGTTGAAGTACTTGGTGTGCCCGAGGTGAATTACGACATGTTCGAAATTGAAATTTACCTGCCTGACCAAATGCTTACGGTAAGAAACAATGGGGTGGAAAAAGTGCGCTGGGACCTTGCTGAAGACCTCTATTATCCAGGGTATGCAGGGTTACGCATGAGCGCGACACAGGACTCGCCGCGGCCAATCGGAGGTTTTGTGGATATGTACCGGGAGCTATTCGCCTCGATTACCAATCAGAAATTGCCGACATCACTGTGCACTGGCATGGATGCTCATGAAGTTCAGCGTGTCCTCGCTGCCGTAATCCGGTCGGCAAAAGAAAACGGCAGGGTTGTCGCTCTTAAGGCGCCAAACCATACAATGGCGGATGTGTTGGCACTTGCCGGTGAACGTT
>QILX01000324.1 GCA_003232175.1 Hyphomicrobiales bacterium
TTGTGGCCATCCATGATCGAGGCAACGAGCCAGGCCTGGAGTTGGCGGTCCATCTGCTCGCGGATGTCAAGAAGCGAAGGGTCGTCCCAGAGGTTGATCTGCTCGCCGGGGTCCGCGGAAATGTCGTGAAAGGTGCAGACGCCGTTGCGATAGCGCGAGAGTTTCCAGCGCGGCCCTGCGATCATATAGCCCTTGTCCGTCGCTCCCATGACGGTGTCGCGGACCTCGTCGCCATAACCAATGCCGGGCAGGGGGCTTGAGTCCTGGCGGGAGCACGGCACGCCTGCAGCCTCGGTGAACTGCAGCCTCGGTGAATGTGGCGAAAACATCCGTGAGCGAAACCAAAGCCTCGCTGCGCCCCTGGGGCGTGCCGGCGCCGGCGACGATCATCGGCACGCGCATGGCGTTTTCGAAGAACAGCACCTTGCCGAGAAAATCGAAATCGCCGAGGAAATCGCCATGGTCGGACGCAAAAACGATCAGGGTTTCGCGGGCGTCCTGCCGGGCTTCAAGGGCGGCAATGATGGCGCCGACCTGGGTGTCGATATTGGCGACGAGACCCTGATAATGCCGCCGGACCCGGTGTTTCATGGCATTTGTGAATGTGGTGATATCGATGCCCGCCGAGCCCTGGGCATGGGTTTTCACCATGGCATCACGGAAAACCGATGTGTCATGTGTTGGCGCCAGGGGCTCGGGCATGTCCTCGCCGACATCTGCCAATATTTCCGCTGGTGGGTTGTAGGGGTCATGGGGACCGGGAAAGGCGGTCCACAGGAGGAAGGGCTGGTCGCCCGAATAGGATTTCAGAAACTCGACACTGCGGTCCCCGACCCAGGTATCGACCTGATGTTCCAGCGGCACGAGCGAGATCGACGCCATGCGGCCCTTGACATAACCCGGCTCGGCTCCTCATCGCCGGCGTATTTTTTCAGTCCCCTTGCTTTGAGATAGTCGTGGTAATCGTCGCGGATGTGGATATGGCGCTTGTCCTCGGCGATGATGCGGGTGTGAAAGCCCTCGGTGATGTCCCAGGGAATGAAGTGCATCTTGCCGATCGCCTGGGTGTGGTAACCGGTGTCGGCCAGCAGCCTGGCAAAACTGGGGACGCCACAGGCATCGTGGTCGGGGCGAAGCCAGAAATTGTTGTTCAGAACCCCGGTCGAAACCGAATTGTGACCGGTCAGCATCGATGCCCGCGCCGGAATGCAGACCGGAGACGGTGACAGGCAGCGCTCGAACACCAGCCCCCGTGCCGCGAGCGCATCGATATGGGGGGTTTGAGCATAATTTTTTCCATAAGCGCCGACAAAATCCCAGCGCAACTGGTCGGGCAGGATGAAGAGAATGTTGGGGCGACTATCGGTCATGTCTTGCTCCGGTCCGCGCCGCCTGGGCCGCTGCGCCCTAGCCAGGCTTTGATGTCATCGGCAACGGCGGTTTCGGCCGCCTCCAGTAGAGTCCGGCCATGGTCCGGGCTGGCAAGGGCGGAATGGGACCCCACCCGGCCATCGGGGAACCGCCGGCGGTGTTCGTCGGGGGGGGCGTGATTATCTCCGGCGGTTGCCTTTATATAAGCCGGGGTAAGTTTCTCCGGCGCGTTTTCCGCCCCGCCAGGCGCAACGATGCGATGGGTGGCCTGGGTGATGGAAATTTCCGATGGGGTGGCGTGGCAGCCTTCCCAGTCGCCATAAAATTTGGTGCGCAAGATATTTACAGCCTCAAAATCCCACCAGCTACGGGTGCGGATATGCGCGCGCGGAGCGCTGCTTTTAGCATGTTTCAGTACCGCAAGGTTGGCGCCGTGACCGTTGAGAAAATAGACGCGGTCAAAGCCCTGGGCAACCAGCCCATCGACGATTTGGCGGACCATATCCTCAAACAGAGCCGGGGAAATCGAAATCGTGCCGGGAAAACCGGTATTGAAGGGCGCCGGCGTATAGGCAAGCGTCGGCGCCACATAACACGCCACCCTTTTTGCGGTGTTTTCGGCGATTTTCTGGGCCACCAGCGCGTCAGTGCCGATCAGGCCCATCGGGCCGTGCTGCTCGGTTGATCCAGCCGGGATGATGATGCAGCCGGAGGTTTGAAGGTAATCCTCAACCTCCGGCCATGTCGCGGTGTCCAGCCTCATGCGAGGTGACCAACGGGACCACCCAAGGTCCCAAAACTGATCAGTTTAAAAGCTGCCACTTCTTGCCAAGGGTATCGAAGAACCCGCGCTCCTTTTTGAGGGCGATCCAGGTGTTGACATAGTTGATCCAGACCTGATCGGCCTGGGGCAACAAAATGGCGATCGGCGTCGGCGCCTTGGGCGCCATGACCGGCACGATCATCATCTGTGGGTATTTGACCACCAGTTTGTTGGCTTCGACATTGGAGGTGATATGGGCATCGGCGCGGCCGGCCAGAACCTCTTGGAAATCCCGCGCCGGGGCTTCGACGATCTTATAGGCGGCGTTGGGGAAAAACTCTTTGACCTGTTTTTCCTGGGTCGTACCCAAGGTGGCGGCGACGGTCACGCCTTCCTTGTCAAGATCGGCCCAATCCTTGAACTTGTCGGCGTTCTTGGTAAGGATCAGGGGCACGGTGGCGAGCGAGAAATAGCTGATGGTGTACCCGGCGGCCTTGGCGCGAGCCGGTGAAATCGA
>QILX01000156.1 GCA_003232175.1 Hyphomicrobiales bacterium
GTCGAAGATGTGGGACTGATGTATATTGTCGGGGAGCAGCCGGAGGAAATCCGGGTTGAACCGGACCCCGAAAAACTGTCGCTTTACGGCATAACCCTTGGTCAGCTGACGGCCAAGATCGCCGGCGCCAACCGGTCGTTTCCCGCCGGGCTGGTAAGGGATCAAGGTGGGCAGATCCCCCTTGTTGCCGGACAGACTCTGCGCGCCGGGCCTGAAATCGGCAATATCGTTCTTACCGCCCGAGACGGTCGGCCGGTCTATGTGCGTGATGTCGCTGATATTGTTTTTGGCACTTCGCCAAACGAAACCTACGTCAGGGATATCACCAAAACCGGAGAGACCCTGACCGAAGTTCCCGCTGTCACGGTCGCCATCGCCAAGCGGCCGGGCACCAATGCCGTGGTGATCGCCGAGCAGATCATAACCCGGCTTGATGCGGTGCGCGGGGACGTCTTCCCCGAAGACGTGACGATGAAAATCACCCGCAACTATGGCAAAACCGCCAATGAAAAAGCCAATGAGCTGCTGTTCCACCTGGGGCTCGCCACCTTGTCGATCGTGGTGCTGGTGGGGGTGGCCATCGGCATGCGGGCGGCGATTGTTGTCGCCATCGTCATTCCGACGACGATCCTTCTGACCCTGTTTGCCGCCTCGATCATGGGATATACCCTCAATCGCGTCAGTCTTTTTGCGCTGATTTTTTCGATCGGTATTTTGGTCGATGACGCTATCGTCATCATTGAGAACGTCGCCCGGCATTGGGCCATGGGAGATGGCCGGTCGCGTCACCAGGCGACCATTGATGCCGTGGCCGAAGTTGGCAACCCCACCATTGTCGCCACCTTGACCGTGGTGACAGCGCTGTTGCCGATGCTGTTCGTCTCCGGGTTGATGGGGCCTTATATGAGCCCGATCCCAGCGGTGGCGTCGGCGGCAATGGTGTTTTCGTTCTTTGTCGCGGTCATGCTGACGCCGTGGCTGATGATCAAGTTCGGCGGGGCCGAGGCAGCCACGGACAAGGAGGGGGAAAACGCCGACGCCGGGGCCGGGCACGAGGCCGTCGGGCCACTTGGCCGCGGCTACATCCGCATCGCCGAGCCGATTTTGCGGACCCGCCGGCGGAGCTGGCTGTTTCTTATTATTGTCGGTGCGTTCACAGCTGGCTCCCTGACGCTGTTTTATACCCAGAGCGTGACGGTGAAACTGCTGCCGTTCGATAACAAGACCGAATTGCAGATTATCGCCGATCTGCCCGAGGGCGCCTCGGTTGAGGACACCAACCGGGTGCTCAGGGCGGTGGTGGACCGGTTGGCCGATGTCGAGGAACTTGTTTCGTTCCAGACCTATGCCGGAACCGCCTCGCCGTTTAATTTCAACGGGCTTGTGCGGCACTATTATTTACGCAACCTGCCGCATATGGGCGATGTTCAGATCAATCTTACGCCCAAGGACGAGCGGGCCCGCGCCAGCCACGATATCGCGCTTGAGCTGCGCCGCCGTCTGGTGGGTCTGGACATGCCCGCGGGAACCTCGCTCAAGGTGGTAGAGCCGCCACCGGGCCCGCCGGTGCTGGCGACGCTTCTGGCCGAGATTTACGGACCGGACGCCGCGACCCGGCGGGCGGTGGCGGCCAAGGTGCGCGAAGCCTTTGAATCAGTGCCCTATATTGTCGATGTCGATGACAGCTACGGCACCCGCAGCTCCCGCGTGCGCCTGGCCATCAATCAGGACAATCTTGAATATTTCAAGGTCGAGCAGGGGGACGTCTACGACACCATCAGGGGCTATTTTTCCGGCCTGACGGTGGGCTACTCACACCATCCCGATCCGCCTGGCGCTGTCCAAGGCCAACGGGGTCGTCAATGAGCGCACCCTGGCTATCCCGGTTCCCGCCAATGCGCTGCCGGGGAATCGCGCCATTGTCGAGCTGGGTGATGTGGTGACCGTTGTCCGCGAGCCGGCCTCCTATCCGATTTTTCGCCGCAACTTACGCTCCATAGAAATGGTTACGGCCGAGCTGGCGGGTGAGTTCGAGGCACCGGTCTATGGTATGCTGGCGGTATCAAGAGCCATTGACGCCATGGACTGGGGCGACCTGCCCAAGCCGACCTTGCGCCTTAATGGCCAGCCGCAAGATGAATCCGCGCCGGTACTGTTGTGGGACGGGGAGTGGGAAATCACCTGGGTGACTTTCCGGGACATGGGCGCCGCGTTCATGGTGGCGCTTTTAGGCATCTACATTCTTGTCGTGGCCCAGTTCAGCGATTTCCGCCTGCCGCTGGTCATCCTAACGCCGGTGCCGCTGACCTTTATCGGCATCATGGTCGGGCACTGGCTTTTCAACGCACCCTTCACCGCCACATCGATGATCGGCTTCATCGCCCTTGCCGGGATCATTGTTCGCAATTCGATCCTGCTGGTTGACTTTGTCGCTCATGCCAGATCGCCGGAAAGGCCGCTGGTGGAGGTGTTGCTGGAGGCAGGCGCCATCCGTTTCAAGCCGATCCTTCTGACCGCGCTTGCGGCGATGATCGGTGCGGCGGTGATCCTCAACGACCCGATCTTTCAGGGCCTGGCCATCTCGCTGCTGTTCGGGCTTGCTTCTTCTACGGCCCTGACGGTGTTGGTCATTCCGGCGATTTATGTGGCATTGGGACGGCGTTAGATCGATACACACTCTGATGGAGCTGGTCGGTGCCGACCACTAAAAAACTCCTAGTCCTTCTTTCTCAGGCAACTGTCCCAATAGTCGTAGAGCAGCATGGCAAGGACGCTGAGTGATATGACCCAGAACGGCACGCCGCCCCAGAATCCGGCAAATCCGGTGGAGATGGAGTAGGCTAGGCCGAGAACGAAGGAGGTGAAGAGAAAAACGCCGACCGCACCGGCAAATACATTTATTCTGTTCATTTTTCTGCTCGATTTTCTGTCCTGGTTGGGTCCTCGCCGGGAGCCTGAATTGTCCGAAACAACCATGCTGCGGTTCTGAG
>QILX01000309.1 GCA_003232175.1 Hyphomicrobiales bacterium
TGTGGGCGGAAGCCGCGCTGAAAGCCGGCAAGATCGGCCTTGCCGAAGCGCCGGCGGGGACAAGGCCCGACCTTACAGGGCTCTCCTGCCGCTGGGCGCCAATCGACGCACAGTCCGGGGTCATACTATCAGTGCTGGCCGAACCGGTGTCGGCAACCCGGATGACGGAATTCGTGGCGGCGGTTGAAGGGGTGCTCGACCTCTTGGCAACATCACCGCGCAATGGCCACCCGGTGCCGGCAAACGGTCCCGAATACCGCTGGCCGGCCCGGGGGGCCAATCTGGAGGTGGTGGCGCGCAAAGCCGTAGAAGGGTCATTCACGGCGCGGCGGAAAATCTGGTTTGAGTCCCTGCTGGGCCTTTTCCTGGACCGTACCGGGCTGTCGGTTGGCGGATTTGACATGCGGCGTTACCGAAGGGTCGTCAGCCGCAACTCGGACTACCGCAAATTCGATGACGGCCTTCGCCTGACCGTCGATGTCGAAATCTCGATGGCGGACCGGATCGAGGCCCTGCTCGAGGCCGCTGAGGCGCAAGGGGTTTTGCGCTGCGGTTTTACCCGCCAGGACGCCGCTCTGATGACCTGCATCGTGCCGTCCTACACCTCGGACAATCATCTGCATTTCATCGACGGGGTGGCGGTTATGCCTCGGCGTCGATACGCCTGAAGGAAAAACGGGCGGCGACAATAAATGCGTCCCAGAATCCGGCTAGGGGCGGAAAAATTGGTTGAACTCTACCGCCGCCTTCGGCCTTTTTTGTTCTGTCTTGATCCCGAAACGGCCCATGACTGGTCAATCCGCGCCCTTGGGTTGAAGAACGCTCTGAGCCCGGCAAGAACCTGCCCCTCCCCAGCCCATCTTCGGCAGCGCCTGTTCGGTCTGGATTTTCCCAATCCGGTTGGCCTTGCCGCCGGATATGACAAACACGCCCAGGTGGTGGATGCGGCCCTTGGTCTGGGGTTTGGGTTTGTCGAGGTCGGAACGGTCACGCCAGCGCCACAGGAGGGCAATCCACGACCGCGGGTGTTCCGCCTGACCGAGGATGAGGCGATCATCAACCGTTATGGTTTCAACTCCGTGGGCCACGCCACAGCAATTGACAATCTGGGACGCCGCAAAGTGTCGCGGGGGATCCTCGGCATCAATATCGGCGCCAACAAGCAGAGCCGCGACCGCATCGGTGATTATGTTTCCAGCTACGAATGTTTTGCACCGTTCGCCGACTACATCACGGTCAATATCTCCTCGCCCAACACCCCGGATTTGCGAAACCTGCAATCGCAGATGGAACTTCGGCCATTGCTCAGCGCTCTGGCCCAGGCGCGGGCTGGAATTGCCTCGCAGGGCAAGGCCGCACCACCGCTGCTGCTGAAAATCGCCCCCGACCTTTCGCAACCGGATCTGGAGGCCCTTGTCGAGGTGTCAGTTGAAAAAGACGTGGATGGGTTGATCATATCGAACACAACGATATCCCGGCCGGCACTGAAAAGTTCTCACAGCGACCAGACCGGCGGGTTATCGGGCCGGCCGCTCAGGTCTTTGTCCACAACGGTTCTGGCCAGTGCTTACCGTCTGTCCGCCGGTCGGCTGCCGCTCATCGGGGTCGGGGGCATAAGTTCGGGTCAGGAAGCCTACGACAAGATCACCGCCGGGGCCTCGCTGGTGCAGCTCTATACGGCTCTGATTTTTCACGGACCGGGTCTGGTTCGGCGTCTCGCCGACGAATTGGCGGCGATCATCAAGGCGGAGGGGTTTGCCAATATCAGCGAAGCGGTCGGCACAGGTGCGGAGAGGTATTAGAGCATTTTGCTGTCAACGTTACCGGGCCTGTCGCCCATGTCTTCAAAGCCCTCATCGCGGCGCGAGAAATAGACCGTCCACACGCGGGATACAAACCAGACCGGCACCACGACCAGCGCTCCGAGCCACAGATAGGCAAAGAGCCACTCAAAGGCGTCGAATCCCATATTATAAAGACGCAAAGCCAGTCGCTGGATGCTTTCGATCAGCTCATAGGGGTGTATGCCAATGGTGGAGAAAATGACGCCGACGATCACCGACATCACCACCAGTCGAGTTACCACCGCTCCGGGGGAACCACCGAAAAAACGCTCCAATGCCGCCATGATCCTTGCCTTTACCCATTTTGTACGCCCGCCCCTTGAAGATAAGGCGCTTCTCGCCGGGGTCAAGGCCGATCACCGGAGGCGATAGGTGAACGCCGATCCACCGCAATCACCTAAAACCCGGCGGTTCGGCGGCTATGGCCGCCTTCCGGAGAAGTTTGAAGCCTGGTTCGCCTCGCGTGGCTGGAGCCCGCGCGCGCACCAGCTGGAGATATTTGCCTGTTGATCGCGCCGACGGGCGGCGGCAAAACCCTGGCCGGTTTCCTGCCCGCACTGGCCGATCTGACGCGCGGTGTGCCAGGCAAAGGGGTCCACACCCTTTATATCTCGCCATTAAAGGCGCTGGCCGTTGACATCGCCCGTAATCTTCAGGCCCCGGTTTCGGAGATGGATTTATCCGTACGGATCGAAACCCGGACCGGCGACACCCCGGCGGGGCGGCGCCAGCGGCAGCGGGTTAACCCGCCGGACATCCTTCTGACCACGCCGGAACAGGTTGCCCTGCTCATCGCCGACCCCCACGCGGGCCGCTATTTCGAGCGCCTCAAATATATCGTTCTGGACGAACTTCATGCCCTGGCGGCCTCAAAACGCGGTGATCTTCTGGCGCTTGGCCTGGCGCGGCTACAAAAACTGAAACCCCAAACCCGGCGCATCGGGCTGTCCGCGACCGTTGCCGACCCGCAGAACCTCGCCCGGTATCTGGCGTCGGGAATGGGGTCCAAAACTGCCGGAATTGTTGAAACCAGGGGGGCCGCCGCCCCCGATATCCGCATTCTGGCCGCGTCGGAACGGGTGCCATGGGCCGGGCATCTGGCCCGTCATGCCATTGGCGATATCTACGAGGCGCTGAAGGTCAACCGGCTCTCCCTGGTTTTTGTCAACACCCGTGCCCAGGCGGAATTACTGTTTCAGGAATTGTGGAAAATCAACGACGACAACCTTGCCATCGCCTTGCACCATGGCAGCCTGGATGTCGGCCAGCGCCGCAAAGTCGAAGCGGCGATGACGGCTGGCAGGTTGCGGGCGGTCGTCTCGACCTCGACGCTGGATCTGGGCATCGACTGGGGCGATGTTGATCTGGTGATCAATGTCGGCGCACCCAAGGGATCGAGCCGCCTGATGCAGCGCATCGGCCGCGCCAATCACCAGCTCGACACCCCCAGCCGGGCGCTGCTGGTGCCGGCCAACCGGTTTGAGGTGCTGGAATGCCGGGCGGCGCAGGACGCGGTTCGCGAGGGCCATCAGGACGCCCATGTGGCCCGACGCGGCGGGCTCGATGTTCTGGCCCAGCATATATTGGGAATGGCGGTAGCGGGTCCGATATCGGTCGACGGGGTGACCGAAGAGGTCACTTCGACAGCGCCATATGCGCATCTTAATGCCAAGGACATCGCCAAGGTCATCGATTTTGTCGCCACCGGCGGTTACGCTTTGCGTAGCTACGAGCGCTATGCCCGGCTGCGCCCCACCGGTGACGGGCAGCTTCATGTCGCCGACCCCAAGGTGGTCCAGCGCTACCGGATGAATGTCGGCACCATTGTCGCGGAACCGTTGGTCAAGGTTCGGCTGGCCAGGGGCCGCGGGCGGGGGCCTTTACGCGGCGGCCCGGTGCTCGGCGAGATCGAGGACTATTTCATCGACCAGCTGGTTCCCGGCGACAC
>QILX01000100.1:0-705 GCA_003232175.1 Hyphomicrobiales bacterium
CGCGCCGACATCACATGGTTGGCGATGGCACAGACAAAAAGCTGGGTCCATTCTGAATGGCTTTCCGACCCGACAATGGCGTCATTGAGATCGAACAGAAGTTCAGCTTCGGCGCGGGAGATAAAGACATTGTCGTCTGACGCAAGGCCGTAGATCACCCGCTTCAGCAGGTCAACTTCAGCGGCTACAATGGCCCCCTTGGTCAAACGTTTGCCACGTCGCAAAAGTCCCTCGCCTTCCAGCACGGCGCGGTTGATTTCGTCAATGACCATCAGCCTCAGGCTTTCGGGCACAAACGCGGCCTTTTCGATGATATTGACCAATAATTCAAGCTCAGTGGCGCTGGAAATCTTGCCATCGCGCATTATCCGCCGGGCCAGGAAGTCGGCGTTGCCTTCATCGAGGTAACCACGGGGGTTCTGCTGTTCGACCATGTGATCGGTCAAAGCCTCGACAAAAAAGTCCGGCCATTCCTTGTCGCCGTTCGGGCAAGTCTCGTTCAACCAGAATATGGCGTTGGCATCATGGGGCGAGACGACCCCATCGGCATAGACGTGGCGCCGAAGGCTAAGAACATCCTCGGCGGCAACATACCCCTTGTCGGCAATCTCCTGAAGTTCGGCAGGCAAACGCAACTCATACATAACTTGTACCTTGGCTATCAGCGAATTCTGCACCAAGCCTAGGTCTGTATGGTTGAAAAAA
>QILX01000100.1:710-2870 GCA_003232175.1 Hyphomicrobiales bacterium
TTCGGACTAAGCGAGCTGTGGATTCCAGGGATTCAACAGGTGACAGGCCGAGGAGAAACGGGCTATCTTCGTTCACGATAGGCGGGCCTTGCGCTGCTGGTGAATGATCTGGTCTCAACACCAAATTCATACGCCATTTCAACAGCTTGATCTTACGCCCGCCAACCAAATCACAAGGCTTGTTGGTTAATTCAGGCTAGGGGGAAGACATGGAAGAAATTACCAGTGCAGTCAGTTGGCTCAATAGCATCGTGTGGGGCGTACCGATGTTGGTACTCATTTTGGGTGTCGGACTTTATCTAACTCTTGGATTACGGCTCTTAACCATTATCAAGATTCCTTTTGGGTTCAATTTACTCTGGCACGGGCGTATTCCAGGCACGGATGGTGGCATCAGCCCGTTCAACGCGCTTATGACATCTCTTGCGGCAACCATTGGCACCGGCAACATCGCCGGGGTGGCGACGGCAATCTTTCTAGGTGGTCCAGGCGCGATTTTCTGGATGTGGATGACTGCGCTGGTTGGCATGGCGACAAAATATGCCGAAGCTGTACTTGCTGTACGTTTTCGCGAGAAAGACGAACGCGGCAAGCACGTGGGCGGCCCGATGTATTATATCAAGAACGGCCTTGGCGAAAAATGGAAATGGCTGGCGGTTTGTTTTGCCCTGTTTGCCGGGATTGCCGGTTTTGGTATTGGCAACATGGTTCAGGCAAATTCCATTGCAAATGCACTGAGTACCAATTTCTCAATCCCTGAATGGCTGACAGGCGTGGTGCTTGTTGTTCTGGTGGGGGCTGTTCTTTTGGGTGGCATTGAGCGTATCTCAACCATTGCCGGCAAGCTGGTGCCAATTATGGCCGTTGCCTATATTTCGGCGGCCACCGTCGTTCTGATCATCAATGTCGATGCCATTCCAGCCGCCTTTGGCTTGATCTTTACCCATGCATTTACGCCTTCCGCCGCGACTGGCGGGTTTGCCGGAGCTGCGGTTTGGGCGGCTATTCGTTTCGGTGTGGCGCGCGGCATATTCTCGAACGAAGCCGGGCTTGGGTCAGCGCCGATCGCGCATGCTGCCGCGTCAACCAAAGGGCCGGTCAGCCAAGGGCTGGTGGCAATGCTTGGCACTTTTATCGACACCATCATCGTTTGCACATTTACCGCTCTGGCAATTATTGCAACCGGTGCGTGGACAAGTGGTGAAACCGGCGCTGCCCTAACCTCGCGGGCCTTTGATCTGGCCCTGCCCGGTTTTGGCGGCTACATCATCGCGATTGCCCTGACGGTTTTTGCTTTCACCACAATTTTAGGGTGGAGTTACTATTGTGAGAGGTCTTTGCAATATCTGTTTGGCGTTAAAATCATCATGCCTTTCCGGGTCGTCTGGTCGCTTGCCACACTGTTGGGCGCGACGCTGAAGCTCGGATTTGTCTGGCTTTTGGCGGATACGCTAAATGCCCTGATGGCAATTCCAAACCTGGTGGCGCTGGCGTTGTTAAGTCCATTGGTGTTCAAAATCACCAAAGAATTTTTCGACAGCAGAGGGAAAACGGAAGATAACGAGTTTTGATTTTTGACATGATCGTTTCTGGTTAAACCAGCGGTATTGGCCTTAAAGCTTTTCTCCCAAAAGCGGGAACAGGTTTTGGGAAAAAGACAAACGGCCGACAAAGAGCAAACGCGTGCCCCGTGTGAATGCAAATGAATGCGGGCACGCTTTAGGTTCTGCCAAGTTGAGCAATCTGGTGCGTTTGAAGTGATCTGGCATCATTTAAAACGATCAACACCTGCCGATCAACACCTGCCCTACAGCGGAATGTTGGCGTGTTTTTTCCACGGATTTTCGATTTTTTTGGTCCGCAGCATGTGCAGCGCCCGGCCGATGCGGCGGCGGGTATTACGCGGCAAGATCACCTCGTCGATATAGCCGCGTTCGGCCGCAACGAAGGGGTTGGCGAATCGGGCTTCGTATTCTGTGGTGCGGGCGGCGATCTTGTCAGGATCGTCCAGTTCATCGCGATAGATAATCTCCGTCGCTCCCCGTGCACCCATGACGGCGATTTCAGCCGAAGGCCAGGCGTAATTGACATCGCCGCGCACATGCTTTGATGACATCACATCATAGGCACCACCATAGGCCTTGCGGGTGATCACCGTGA
>QILX01000128.1 GCA_003232175.1 Hyphomicrobiales bacterium
GGTTCCAGAATTTCCCCTTGGCAGACAACGGATCTGGCCTTTGCCAACCAAACGGATCAACAAGACCCGGGCGCGTTCGCCGCAGGGCCAATCGAGGCCGAAAATCCGACAGGATTGATCGATCTCCGGCGCGTCTATGCCAAAAAATTCGATGCGAATGCCGCCAATCTCAATAGTATCGCCATCGACAATGGTTGCGGGCCCGGAAACTATATCGTCACGGGCGAAATCGGGGGGAGACAAGCCCATGATCAGTATCGGCAACGTGATCAGAAAACTGATCGTCACCCAGTGCTTCATTTCAAGAGACCGTGGGGCCAAGGATTTCGAGGACAAGCTTGCGTAATATAGCATCGCGATAGGCGGCATAGTCATTGGCGACGATTACAAATGTGCCAGCCCCGCCCGTAACGTATCGCTGAAAATATTTGTCCAGATAGGGCACTTCGTTGATGATCGCCAGGCCGTTGACGGTAATTCCGAGGCTGACGGCATTGTCCCGCGCGACTTCTGGCCGAATTCCGTTATTGTTGCCGCCATCGGCAGAAACATCGATGACGCGGCGAAGGGGCCGAGCGGGTACAATGGATATGAGGTCGGCCCCGAACTGAACCGCGGCGGAAATCGATGTGCCGCCATCGGCGGTCAATCGCGGTGCCGCCGCGACTCGGGTAGCGAAACTCATCGCCGCGTCGGCGTTACCAACCACCATCCAGGGGACGGCGATTTTCTGACTTTGGTCCGATGACCACTGAAACAGGGTTACGGCAATTTTGCCAATCGGTCCCTTGGCGATGGCATTCATCACTTTTGGGTCGCGAAAGGCTGCCGCGATCCCGTCCATCTGCAGGCGGAATTCGACAGTATCAACGCTGTAGGAACTATCGACAGCAAGCACCAGCGCAAGATCAACGTCGGCACCGGACTGGCTTTTCGCCATTTCCGCTGGGTTTACGACAACCGCAAGTGCTGCCACAGCGGCGATCAACCAGCGCCCTGGACGGCGGAGAATTGATATACCTGGGCGCAGTTTGAGCATGTTATCCTGGAGTAAGGCCCCGCAAGCGTTCGGAACGGCGGCGGAGTAGCTCAATCGCTGTCAGCAGCAACACCGAAAATATTACCAACACCGTGGCGACAGCAAGGATCGTCGGGCTGATCTGCTCACGAATGCCGTTCCACATCTGGCGCGGGATTGTCTGCTGTTCGAACGAGGCGACGAACAGCACCACCACCACCTCATCAAAACTGGTAACAAAGGCGAAAAGGGCGCCGGAGATCACCCCGGGCAATATGAGCGGCAGGGTCACCAGGCGGAAACTCCTCACCGGATTGGCGCCCATCGAGGCGGCGGCGCGGCTCAGCGAGGTGTCGAATCCGGTCAATGTGGCCGTAACGGTGATGATCACAAACGGGATGCCCAGTACCGCATGGGCCATGATGATGCCGGGATAGGTCCCAGCCAAACCGGTTGACGAGAAAAAGAAGAACAGACCGGTGGCGGTGATGATCAGGGGAACGATCATCGGCGAGATCAGCACCCCCATGATAAACCGGCGATAAGGCATTTCGGGGCGTGACAGTCCCAATGCGGCGATAGTGCCGAGCACGGTCGCCAGAAGGGTTGCCATGGAACCGATAATAATAGAATTTTTTGCCGCTCGGACCCACTGGGCATTCTCCCAGACATCGGACCACCAGCTCGTATCCCGCGCCTGGTCCGGCGCCGACATTCCAAATGTCAGTATCTGGTCGTACCAGCGCATGGAATAGCCCGCCGGGTCCATCGGAGGTAAAGGTGAAATAGGGTTCGGCGTTGAATGACAAGGGAATGATGATGAGGATCGGTGCGATTAGGAAAAAGAACACCGCGGCACAGATGGCAAGGTAGGTCACACGCCAGATGCGTTCCAGAGGCGTGGCGTAAGGGGGCATTGCCATCGGCCTATCCTAGCTTCATTTTGTCAACACCGACGATGCGGTCATACAGCCAGTAGAGCAGGATCACACCGGCCAGCAGCAGGGCGGCAAGGGCAGCCGCAAGGCTCCAATTGAGCGAGTTTTGCATATGAAACGCAATGAGATTGGAGATCAGCTGCCCGGTCGCCCCGCCCACCAGGGCCGGGGTGATGTAATAACCAATGGCAAGAATGAAAACGAGCAGTGATCCGGCGCCGATGCCCGGCACGGTCAGGGGAAAATAAATGCGCCAGAAAGCCGTAAACGGATTGGCGCCGAGAGACCGGGCGGCGCGAACGTAAGTTGGCGGAATGGTGGCGGAATGGTTTTCATCACCGAATACAGCGGCAGAACCATAAACGGCAGCAGAATATGGGTCATCGCCACGATGGTGCCGATCTGATTGTACATCATCTGGATACGGCCATCGTCGCCGACAATGCCAAGGGTCACCAAACAGCACGATCCATGAGGTCGTGCGCACCAGAAGCGAGGTCCAGAAGGGCAACAGCACGAAGATCATCAACAGATTCGAATAGCGCAGCGGCAAAGTCGCCAGAAGATGGGCGATGGGATAGCCCAGTAGAAGGCACAAAAACCCGATCACGGCGGAAAGGATCAGAGTTCGGAGAAACAGCGGCACATAGATGCGCCGTTTCTCGTCGACATTTTCAATGTCCCCCGCCGGCGAAAACGCCAGATCCAGGGCCGCAAGATAAAATGTTATCGTGTAGGGATTGGAAGCGCGCCGCATAACGCTCCAAAGCGCCGGATTGTCCCACTTGGCGTCGACCTCAAGCATTTTTTCCTTGTAGGGCGGCCCTTCAAATCGGACAGCCTTGCGGGCACTGGACTTGAAAAGGCTGGTCGAGCCGGGCAATTCGTAATTGACCCTGATGCCGACACGTCCAACGGTCTTGTTGGCGCGGGCGGCGACCAGATCAAGGACCAGGGCGTCAAAACCACTTTCGTCGGCAACCCCGGCTGATTGCGGGTTGGCGTCGAACCAGGCGGCAAGCTGCGGCATATTGTCGGAAAATGCCGCATTGTAGATACTTCGGTAGAGCAGCTGGCCTATGGGGATGGCAAAGGTGACCAGAACAAACGCCAGAAGCGGCAGAACGAGAAAAAACGCACGACGGCGGGCGCGGGCATTGGCGCGCGCCAGAGCTTGCTTCAGCGGCGTGCCATCGGCCGCGGTTATGACCTCAACGCCGCCTGTCATCCGGCCGGCCGAAGTTATATCGGTTGCCACCATGGGATCTGGCCTATTGCTAATCCGGGGCGCCATTTTTATAGGCGCCCCGGAAGACCTTAGAACCGTCGGCCTTAACCGGCGACCAGCCAGGCGTTAAAGCGCTCGTTCAACTCTGATGACCGGTCGGACCAGAATTCAAAGTCATTGACCAGAGCATTTTTGAGGTTGGCTTCGGCCGTCGGCATATGCGGCGCCATATCCGTTACGCCATCGGAGTACTTGCCAACCAGCGCTCCTGATGACTTGCGCGCCGGGCCGTAGGAAATCCAGCTCGCCTGGTCAGCGAGGCGCTGGGTGTCGGTGGCAAATTTGATGAATTCCCAGGCCAGATCCTTGTTGGGTGCACCTTTGGGGATGGCGTAGAGATCAAAATCGAGTATCTGGCCGTCCCAGACAATTTCAAATGGTTTATTCTCGGCAATGGCGGCATTGAAGATACGGCCATTATAGGCGGTTGTCATCGCGACTTCGCCGTCGGCTAGAAGCTGCGGCGGCTGGGCGCCGGCTTCCCACCAGACGACGTCGTTCTTGATGGTATCGAGCTTGGCGAAGGCCCGGTCGACGCCTTCGGGGGTGGCGAGAACTTTATAGACATCGTCCGCGGGCACGCCATCGGCCATCAGCGCCATTTCAAGGGTTGCCTTGGCGCCTTTCCTCAGGCCGCGTTTGCCGGGAAATTTCTTGGTGTCAAACAGGTATAGGCAAAAACTGTCGACCAGACGATATTGGCGACGGCGCATTCGGTCAGCGCGCCCTCAATGAAGTCATCGGCCGCCGATGTGCCATCAGGGGCGGCAGGAAGCTCGCTGAGATTAAGCGGTTCCAGAAGGCCTTCATCACAATATTGCACGGCATCGGAATATTCGATATCGGCGATATCAATAGTCACATTGCCAGCTTCAACCTGGGCTTTAATCGGTGTTTTGGGGTTGTCGGCATCGACCGAATTGATCTTGTTGCCGGTCAGTGCCATCCACGGTTTGTAGTAGGCTTCAACCTGGCTCTTGGTATAGGCGCCGCCCCACGAAACAATAGTGATTTCGCCGTCGGAGGCAGCATAGGCAGACATGGCAATACCACTCGCAAGTGCGCTGGTTGCCAAAATTTTCATCAGTTTCATAACGTCCCTCTCCTGTTTATTATCCGGCAGAACCGGGTTTTAGGTGCGCACCCGAATTTCGGGTTTGCAAAGTCAAACTGTCAATCATACACGGCGCGCGCCGCAATTCCTCGTCTCCAACCGGTTACGCGCCAAGGGGGTCCAGAGCACGGCAATCCTCCCTGCGCCAGCCAATGGTGACATCTTCTCCCTCGGCCAGGGGCTCCTGGCCCGGGCGGTTGGGAATTTTGACGATAAATTCCGTCTGGCCCGCGACCTCCATTCGTGTGCGGATATGGTCCCCCAGGTAAATAAGCTCGGCGATCTTGGCGGGAAGTGTCGAATGAACTGCCGCCTTTTTTGGAGCTACGGTTATTCGCTCAGGCCGAATTGATAGTGTGGTCCGGTTACCGGCAACGCCGGCTTTTATCGGCACAGCAGCAACCTTTTGACCATCATCGAGCTCAACGGTGCAAAAGCCTTTGGCAACTTCGGAAATGGTGCCGTCGAGCTTATTGTTCTCTCCAATGAACTGGGCGACGAAGCTGTTTTCCGGCGCTTCGTACAGCACATCGGGTGTCGATAATTGCTGGATGATTCCATCATTGAAAACGGCGATCCGGTCCGACATCGTGAGCGCTTCTGACTGGTCGTGGGTGACATAGACCACGGTTACGCCAAGTCTTTCATGAATATGCTTGATCTCATATTGCATCTGTTCGCGCAACTGCTTGTCCAGAGCCCCCAGGGGCTCGTCCATCAGTACCAGGTCGGGTTCGAACACCAAGGAGCGCGCTACCGCCACACGTTGTTGCTGTCCGCCGGAAAGTTGCGCCGGACGACGATTTTCAAAGCCGTCCAGAGACACCATATCAAGTGCTCGTTGCACTTTTTCGGTAATCTGCGCTTTGCCAAGTTTGCGCACTGAGAGCGGAAAGGCGAGATTTTCCGCCACGGTCATGTGGGGAAACAGAGCATAGTTCTGAAAAACCATGCCAATGCCGCGCTTGTGGGGTGCGACATTGTTGATCGGCTCGCCGTCGAGAAAGATTTCGCCATGGGTGGCAACCTCGAAGCCGGCGAGCATCATCAAACACGTGGTTTTGCCCGAGCCCGATGGCCCCAACATGGTGAGAAATTCACCCCGAGCGATGTCAATGTTGAGATTTTTTACAACGAGGGTTTCGCCATCGTAACTTTTTTGAACACTGGCAAAACGGACAAATGGGTCGTCAGAATTATTCGCAGCCA
>QILX01000298.1 GCA_003232175.1 Hyphomicrobiales bacterium
TTGTGGTCAGCATCAAATTCCTTGATCGCGCGACGGCTCTTTATCGCCTCTACAGCATTCATGTTTTTCTCCGATACGATTTAGTGACACGAATGCATGTAGTGGCGTATGTGTCCTTCTTGCAAGAATGTACATTTTTGTGTCATAGGTACAAAAAGTATACCACTTGCTGGAGTTAGGATGATGACAAAAAGCACGACGGGCCGTGAATTCAACTGCCCGGTGGAAGCGGCGCTGGCAATTGTTGGCGGCAAATGGAAGGGTATTATCTTGTTCTACCTGAGAAGCGATACGAGGCGATTTAACGAACTCAGGCGCCTCATCCCCGGCATTACCCAGAGAATGTTGACCAAACAATTGCGCGAGCTGGAGGCGCACCGGATCGTCCACCGGAAGATTTACCGGCAAATTCCCCCTAAAGTGGAATATTCTCTGACGAATTTCGGGCGGACCCTTGCTCCGCTGTTGGAAGCGCTAGAGGACTGGGGCGCTGAATATATCGAGAAGGTTTCTGGTACCCACAGCCAGGTGTGAGGCCGATCAGGTGCCGGGCCGGTTGATTTTGGTCATGAATACAGACAAACAATTGGCGGACTGGATAGCACTGACGCTTCAATTTACCAGCAAACTGCCTGCAAAAACCTGACGGTCTTAAATTGGCGGCAGGCGTGGAAACAACCTTGCCGGAATTAGAGATCGAGGCGAACGTATGCGCCAATATCGGGCAATTCGGCCCTGATACGGGTTCCGCCCCGATACCATTGAATGCCGCTAAGGCTGCCAGTGGTCACATATTGCCCCGACCGCAGGCCACCGCAATGACCAGTGCCCCGGGAGGCCGCCCAGCGCAAAAGGCGAAGCGGGTCGCCGCCGGGATTGTGGCGCATTTCGTCAATCGTGGGGGTTCCGTCGATGCTTAGCCGCACGCGCTGCTTGCCCAGATTAAGGTTTTGCCAATTTCCAATGGCTTCGCCAACCACCAGACCGCCATTGATCTGGTTATCGGCGAGTTTCCAGCCATCGGTAGCGTCGGCAGGCCGCTCAAGCCGGCTTTCGACATATTCCACCACTAGATGGGCGCTTGAAAACACATCCTGAATGTCGGCCTTGCCAAGGCTCTCCGCGCTCAGCGGCTCGTGGAGTTTAAAGGCGATTTCGACCTCGATACCGACCTTCGCCTCCGGGGGTCGGGCAAGGTCCACGCCATCCGCCACTATATCGAGGCTGAATATCGGCGCCCAGACCGGTGTGGCTACAGGGCCGGCAGCGCCGACTTTCCAGCCGCCGACTGCACCTGTTTTGCGCACCACAATTGCCTGAACCTCATAGGCGTCAGACAAAGTCAAATTTTGTGCAGCCTGATCCGCCACCGGGATTACCGAACCCCCGGCGCGGGCAGCGAGAAGCGCGTCAGCTACGTTTTTCATCTCCGGTTGGGAACCCATTTGAGGATGTGGCGCGCCACGGCGACAAGCTCATCCCTTTGGTTGGTGACCCTGATATCGGCCTCGGACCGCCGCCGGTCAATATCAATCAGGTCAATCCGGTAGGTGACTGTTACCGTGTCGCCAAAATAGACCGGGGCCAGAAACCGAATTTTGTCGTACCCCAAGGATACAGCGGTTTCGTCACTGCCGTCATTGGCGCCAATCACCAGCGAAGAGGCTGTCGACATATAGCCGACAATAAGGGCGCCATGGGCAATGCGGGCCCCGTAACTTGTCTGTTCCATCATCGCCTGGTTGACATGGTTTGGCGCCAGATCGCCGGTGATGCCGGCAAACGTTTTAGAAAAACTGTGGACCTCGCCGATGGATACGTGAAATTCACTCATGCGAATACCTCCCTGGCCGACAGGTCAAAACGGCATCGGATGGGCGCGGGTGATGTCGGCAATTTCCGCCATCACCTCATCGCCGAGATCAATTTCGCTGGCGCCGACATTGGTTTTTAACTGGTCCATCGTCGTTGCCCCGATAATGGTGGATGCCACCTGTTTGCATCGAAGCGTGAACGCTAAGGCCATCTGGGCCGGATCGAGCCCGTGTTTGACCGCAACGCCGACAAAATGATCGGCAACCGCCGCCGACCTTTGGTTATATCTGCCGCCCAGATTGGTATTGATGGATTTTCGCGATCCGGGCGGAACGGCGCCATTGGTATATTTTCCGGTCAGCATACCGGCGGCAAGCGGCGAATAGGGCAGCAGCCCGATATCCTCATGGTGGCACAATTCCGCCAGATCGAGCGAAAACAGTCGCGCCATCGCCGAGTATTCGTTCTGCAGGCTGACCACCCGAGGGCCGCCATGGGCCTCCGCCAGTTTGAGGTATTGCGCCACCCCCCAGGCAGAATCATTGGAAAGCCCGAAGAGCCGCACCTTGCCCGACTTCACCAACTCGGTCATGGCCTGGAATATGCCCTCGATATCGGCCAGCACCTCGTCCCGGTCGTGGTGGCTGGGATCGTAGCCCCAGTGCTGGCGGAAGGCGTAAGAGCCGCGATT
>QILX01000083.1 GCA_003232175.1 Hyphomicrobiales bacterium
CGCTGGCGCGTGACGGTCAGTTCTTTGGGGTTAATTCTGGTTGCCCTGCTGGACGGCATCAGCATTATTTCGCTTTTCCCGCTGCTGGCGATCGCCATGGGACAACAGGGCGAGGATCAGACTGGAATCATCGCTCTATTCCAGACCGGGCTCGACTGGCTGGGGTTAAGTCCGTCTATCGAGGTGTTCCTGATATTTCTTGTTTTAGTGATCTCGCTGAAGACCGCAATTAACATGGCGATATTGCTCTATATCAGCTACCGGCAGGCGGACATTATCCGTGAAACCAGATTGGCGCTGCTGCGGAATTTCCTGTTTGCCCGCTGGGAATATTTTCTCGGTCAACCGCCGGGTAAACTTGTAAATGCCGTCAGCCGCGAGGCACAGCAGGCGGGCCGTCTTTTTTCCGTCGCCTGCAATCTGATCTCCAGCCTTCTGCAAGCCGCGGTTTACATTACCACCGCCATTCTGATTTCCTGGCAGGTGACACTTGGCGCAGGCGGTGTCGGGTTGGTAATGCTTGTGCTCCTGGCCGGGCTAATTGAGCGTTCGCGCCTGGCGAGCCGCCGTCAGACCGCTTTGATGTCGTCGTTCTCAAGCCAGCTTGTCGACAGCTTGCAAGGTATCAAGGCCTTGAAGGCGATGGGAATTGTCGGCCGTCTTGAATCGATGCTTTCAGATGACATACACGGCATGCGCGATGTGTTTGCCAGGATGACCTTCCTCAAGCGCTCGCTGACCTCGTTACAGGAGCTCATCAGGGTCGTCGCCCTTGCTGTGACGATGTATCTGGTTATCCGGTTTACCGACCAGTCCTTTGCCGCGCTTGTAATCATCGCGGTTTTGTTCATCCGTACTTTGTTGGCTTTTTCCAGCTTGCAAAAGGAGTGGCAGATCCTTGCTGTTTGCAGCGTGCCTTATGAGCATGTGAGCGCAATGACCGCCCAGGCCTTTGCCCAGCGTGAGATCGAAAACGGGACGCGAGCGCCGACATTGAATCGGAGCATAGAATTTAACAATGTCTCATTCGCCTATGAAGGCAAGACGGTTTTTGAGAATTTCGATCTGCATATCGCGGCGGGGAAATTCACATGTATTCTCGGGCCCTCCGGCGCCGGCAAAACA
Source organism: Hyphomicrobiales bacterium (assembly GCA_003232175.1). GTDB lineage: Bacteria > Pseudomonadota > Alphaproteobacteria > Rhizobiales > SZUA-8 > SZUA-8. The sequence continues at coordinate 1,126 of QILX01000083.1, forward strand.
ACCATTTTGGACCTGGTGATCGGTCTGCTTTCACCGCAATCCGGTCATGTTACCGTTGACGAAGTCCCCCTGCCGCAGATCGACAGGCAGGCGTGGCGGGGAACCATAGGGTATGTCCCTCAGGAAGTGATGCTGTTCCACGGGACTCTGCTTCAGAACATCACCCTGGATGATCCGACATACAACACCGAAGATATCGAACGGGCGCTTCGCGATGCCGGTGCGTGGGAGTTTGTCGCAGAGCTTCCCCAGGGCCTTCACACGGTCATCGGCGAACGGGGCGGCAAGCTGTCCGGCGGGCAGCGCCAGCGGATTTCAATTGCGCGGGCGCTTGTGCGGCGGCCCCGATTGCTGATCCTTGACGAGGCCAGCAGCGCCCTGGATACAACCACCGAATCCGAAATCGCCCAGACGCTTGGCGGCATCGCCGGCGGTATGACCATATTGGCGATCACCCATCGCATGACACTGGTCGAACACGCCGACGTAATTTACCACATCAAGGATGGCAAGCTGCAAAAACCCTCAACCGGCAAAACGACACGGACCGGCGCCTCTCCAGCCAAGAAAAAAGACGAGAAGATAGGTGTATAAAGTAAAAATAATCGGCGCCGGTTCCATCGGCAACCATCTTGCCACACCTTAGGGTGGAAGGTCGATATCTGCGATGTCGACCCCGCAGCGCTGGACCGCACCCGTAATGATATCTACCCAGCCCGTTATGGCGCCTGGGACGGGGAAATTGGCCTTTATGAAGCCGGGCAGGCTCCAAAAGGCGGGTATGACCTGATTTTCATTGGTACGCCGCCCGATACCCATATGGACCTGGCGCTGGCCGCGGTGGAAGAAGGCCCCAGGGCAATTCTGGTTGAAAAACCGATTTGCGGTCCGGGCGCGCAGACCCTGATTAACAAAGCAGCGGAAAAAAACGTCGCCGGTTTTGTCGGTTATGATCATGTTGTCGGTTCCGCCTGCCTTCGTGCCGGCGAACAAATTGCGGCGGGAAGCCATGGCCGTGTTGAAACTCTCGACGTTGAAATCCGCGAGCACTGGGGCGGTATATTCGGCGCTCACCCGTGGCTTGACGGCCCCCATGACAGCTATCTCGGTTTCTGGGAGCGCGGCGGAGGCGCGGCGGGTGAACACTCCCACGGGTTCAATATGTGGCAGCACCTGGCCCATGTGCTGGATGCCGGCCCGGTGGTTGAGGTCACGGCAACACTAGACTACGTCAAGGATAGCAGGGTCGATTATGATCGCCTTTGCCTGGCCAATCTTCGTACAGAAAAAGGTTTGACCGGCCGGGTGGTGCAGGATGTTGTGACCAGGCCGCCGCGAAAATGCGCCCGCATCCAGGGAGATGCCGGATTTGTGGAGTGGCATTGCGGCTACCGATCCGGCGCCGATGCGGTTATCTGGGCCAGACATGACGAGGATATCCAGGAAGAGATTTTCACCAAAACCCGGCCGGACGATTTTATCCTCGAAATGCACCATATCGAGGCGACACTCAAACCCGGTGCCCCGGCGTCGCCAATTTCGCTTGCCCGGGGGCTCGATACAATGCTTGTGATCGCAGCGGCCCATAAATCCGCCGCCCTGGGGCG
>QILX01000129.1 GCA_003232175.1 Hyphomicrobiales bacterium
CTTGCCACGGAGTTGAGATTGGCGGCGTAGGTGAGTTTGTCGATATTGACGACTTGGGCATCAGTGAAGTGGATGAGCCGGCGGCAGACCGCCGAGCCGATAAACCCCGCGCCTCCGGTGATCAGGTATTTCATGGAATTCAACTTTCCTGGCGGTTCTATTGGGTATTGCGGTGATCTGGCCCTTTATCCGGTCTCAAAATTTTTACCTCAGGGCCAGGTGAAGTGGTTCCCAAGATCGGCGAAATTCGGGTAGTGGCGGTCTTTTTCAGACACTATGGCCTCGTTTTTGTCCACCGGCCAATCTATCCCCAAGGCGGGGTCGTTCCAGCGAATGCCGAATTCATGGTCTGGTGCATATGTGCCGGTCACTTTGTAAAGAACCTGGGTTTCAGGCTGAAGGGTGCAAAAGCCGTGGGCAAAACCGGCGGGAACCAAAATCTGGTTCCATTTCCTGGCGGAAATTATCGCCGATACCCATTTGCCAAAGGTGGGCGAGCCGCGGCGAACATCGACCGCGACATCAAACACCGCGCCGGCAACCACGCGGAGCAATTTGGTTTGCGCATGGGGCGGGCTCTGAAAATGCAATCCCCGGACCGTGCCTTTTTCGGTGGAAAGGGAATGGTTGTCCTGTACGAATTCAAGATCGAACCCGGCTTTGGACCAGGTATTCGAATTGAAGGTTTCGGAAAAGAAACCACGATGGTCACCGAATGTCTTCGGCGTGAAGACGACAACCTCAGGAATTTCCAGTTTGACAAAACACATGGACAATACTCAATTCCCAAAGGGCCTGAAAGGTAACCTGAAAACGGTGGCTGAATATCACGATGCGGCACTGAACGGAATGCAAATTGCGCTTAAATACCTGACTGGCCAAGTCAATTCGCCAGTTTTGTTAACGTCGAAACGCGTTGCCGGCGGCCACCAGACAGCGCTGGTTGTTCCACAAAAGTTTGTAAACATTTTTGGTTTGTGTACCGGATTGAGGCGACGTGGGCGCGGTCTCGCCATTTTTCTTGGTTTTGTGTTTCTTCCGGCGAGCCTGAACAGCGCCACGCCGGAGCATGTGCAAGGGTTTGAGCGGGTCGAAATTTCGGGTAGCCCTGTCGGATTTTCCCGGGTTCAGGGGGGTGGGGAGACATTTGGCCGGCTGATTTTTCGTGGCGGTCTGGTTCTCAGCTCGCCGGACAGGGATTTTGGCGGACTTTCGGGGCTGGGCATCAGCGCAACAGGGGACCGGGTTCTGGCGATTTCCGACCGCGGTCATCTGTTTTCCGCGCAGCTCAGCTATCGCGATGGCCGTCTGGTCGGGATTACTGACGGTGCAAAATCCAGTCTGAAGGGCTCCAAAGGCCAGTCCCTGCCCGATGAAACCAAAGCCTGGCATGATGCCGAGGGGCTGGCTCTGGGGCCCAAACGGCTCGATGGACCGCTTTGGGTGAGTTTTGAACGGCGTCACCGGATCGAGTCTTACGAGTTTGGCCGCCTTGGCGCCGATGCGCCGGCAAAACGCACCAGGCTCCCGGCGCCGCTTAATCGCAATCGCAGCAATAGCGGTGTTGAAGCGCTGGCCCGGATGGGGAGTAATTCCGCCTATGAGGGAGCGCTGCTGGCGTTTTCCGAAAAACCCCAATGGGGTGGCAAGATTTCTGGATACATATTGGGCGGGCCAGCCCCAGGACCGATATGGCTCAGCGCTCCTGGCGGGTATTCGGCCACGGCTCTGACGTTTTTGCCTGATCTGTTCGATTTTTCGATCCGTCTACGCCGCATTGCCGCAGAGACCATCAGGACCGGCACCACTCTTGAGGGCGAAGTCCTGTTTGAAGGAGGGTTGGCCTACAAAATTGACAATTTCGAAGGTATAGCGATGCATGAAACCGATAACGGCGAGATCAGACTGACGCTCATCTCAGACGATAATTTTTCAGCCATCCAGCAAACTTTGCTGCTGCAGTTTGCTCTGGCGGATGAATGAAAACGCCGGTTCGGCTCAGTGACCGCAGCAAGCGGTACCAGTGCAAAATAACGATCGTTGGCGGCTAGATACTGCGGTCAGGAGGCAGCGGCGTCTTCGGTTTTGACAGCGGCGGCTTTTTTCAGCTGGCGGCGAATTTCGGTAGCCCTTGGGCTCAGCTCATCGGCCTTGGCCTTGGCGAGAAAAGCGTCGAGGCCGCCGCGGTGTTCGACCGACCTCAAGGCAGCGGCGCTGATGCGCAGCTTGAAGCTGCTCGCTCATCAGGCTGACATTGCACAGATTAGGCAGGAAGCGGCGGCGCGTGCGATTTTTCGCGTGGCTTACATTGTTGCCGGTCATCACCGCTTTGCCGGTGAGTTCACAACGTCGGGCCATAACCCTCTCCATCTGATTGTCGCAAGGGCCAACACCGGTAGGCGGAAATACAATACGCGCCAGGTAAGCCCGGCGCGGGACGCTGTGCTATAGGCCCAATGCGGCGCGCAGGTCAAGCGTGTCCTTAGGCAACCGGGGCGCGTGAAAACAGTTATTTCCCTCTCTTCCGGCCATATCGGCGCACCAATGGAGACACAACATGGTCTTAATCCGACCTTAACCCTAATTGATCCATAAACTTCAGCTAGAGTGACCGTTTCTCAATGATGGGTTGCAACGACGAACCCTGGTGGTATTCCTCGTATGG
>QILX01000139.1 GCA_003232175.1 Hyphomicrobiales bacterium
CCACCGGCACTGAACCTGCGAAAGTCAGCACCACCGCCATCTGCAAGAAAACACGGAAAAAATCACGGATATTGTCGGCCCGGTGCTCGGCAAAACTCTCGGCACAATCTCCACCCTGAAGCAGAAACCCGCGACCTGCGGAAACCTCAGCCAGTTGTGCCTTAAGCTTGCGCGCCTCACCGGCAAAGACCAGGGGCGGAAAGTTGCGAAGCTCCTCCTCAACAGCGGTAACAGCCACGCTGTCGGCATAGGTCGGCACCTGTCGGATAGGTTTGGCGCGCCAGCTTGTGGGGGACCATTTGGCCATCGATAAAACTCCGAAAATACTTTGTTCCCCAAGTGTTGCGGGGCGTTGTTAGGACATGAATGAAGGTACGGAATTTGAGTTATACACAAAACCATCCGTTCTGCCAGACGGGAAAACCGGGTTGGCCCGCGTGGGGCCTCAGTCCTTTACCGGCTCGCGCATGGTCACCAGCTCTTCCGCCGCTGTCGGATGCAAGGCCATGGTGGCATCGAAATCAGCCTTGGTGGCGCCCATTTTCACCGCAATGCCAAGGAGCTGCGCCATTTCCCCGGCCCCGTCTCCGAGAATGTGGCAGCCGACAACCCGATCAGAGACACCATCGACAACCAGCTTCATCATCATTTTTTCGTCCAGTTCTGACAGACTGAGTTTCATCGGCCGGAACGTCGAGCGGTATATCACCACGCTTTCGAACCGTTCCCGCGCCTGGGCCTCGGTGAGGCCGACGGTGCCGATTTCAGGCTGGGAAAACACCGCCGAGGCAATATCCGAATGATCGACGGCAATGGACTTGCCGCCAAAAACGGTATCGGCGAAGGCGTGTCCCTCGCGGATCGCCACGGGGGTCAGGGACACCCGGTCGGTGACATCGCCAACGGCGTAGATGCTGTCGATATTGGTCTTAGACCACGCATCGACAGCGATCTGGCCGGACGGCCCCTGTTCGACACCGGCAGCCTCAAGGCCAAGCCCCGTGACATTCGGCCGCCGTCCGGTGGCATACATCACCAGCCCGGTCTGGAGCCGGTGCCCGGTTTTCAGCTCCAGTTCAAACATCTCTCCTTCACGCTCGATGGACATCACATCGCACATCACCCGCACATCGATGCCGGATTTGATCATCTCGTCATGCAAAGCGTCGCGCAAATCGTCATCAAAGCCGCGAAGGATCTGCTCGCCCCGATAAAGCAGACTGACATCCACACCCATACCGTTGAAAATGCACGCAAATTCCACCGCGATAAAACCGCCGCCAACCACAGTAATGTGGTCTGGCAGGGTCTCGAGGTGAAAGGCCTCATTGGAGGTGATGACGTGTTCCGCCCCTGGAATTTCGGGGATAAACGGCCAACCGCCGGTGGCTATAAGAATGGTTTTTGCGGTGATGTCGCGACCTTCGGCCTCAATGTGCACCGTGTTTGGCCCGGCAAGGGTGGCACGGGAAAGAAAGAGCTCGGCCCCCGCCGCTTTGAGGTTACGGATATAGACCGCGTTAAGACGGTCAATCTCGGCGTCCTTGTTGGCGATCAGGGTCGGCCAGTCGAATTCCGCCTTGTCGATGGTCCAGCCAAAGCTTTTTGCTGTTTCAAAGTCACGGGCAAAATGGCTGGCATAGACAAACAATTTTTTGGGAACACAGCCGCGAATGACGCATGTGCCGCCAACACGGTATTCCTCGGCCACTGCAACCCGGGCGCCGTGCCCCGCCGCAATTCGCCGACGACAAAAAGGTCGTAGTCGAATTGGGTCAATTTTTGTGTCCTTACCTGAATATGCGAACCTCAGATGTGGCCCAGCTCGACAATGCTGCCATCGCCATGGCCAACAATTGCGCCAGTTGCGATGCCGATGAACAGACCATGTTCGACCACACCGGCAATGGCCGCCAACACGCCCGCGACCGCCGGCGGGTCGGCTATGGCACCGCAGGCGCAATCGACCATATGATGGCCCTCATCGGTAATGAAAGTCGCCCCACCGTCAAGGGTGCGCAAAACCGGTGAAGCCGTGATGCCAAGGCCAGCTAACGCGGCACCGATATGCGCCATAGTCGACCCCGCGCCAAAGGGCACAATCTCCACTGCCAGCGGAAACGCCCCCAGAACATCGACCTGCTTGCCGGCGTCAGCGATAACGATCACCCGCCGGGACGACTGGGCAATGATTTTTTCGCGTAAAAGCGCGCCCCCTCCGCCCTTGATCATGGTCAGTCCTGGCCCCAGTTCATCGGCGCCGTCCACGGTGAGGTCGAGAGGGCGGCTGCCATCCAGAGATGCCAGCGCAATGCCGTTATCCCGGGCCAGAGTGGCGGTTGCCTCCGAGGTCGGAATTCCGGTGACATCAAGTCCCCCGCGCACCCGCTCACCCAGCAAGCGCACAAAATGCGCCGCGGTGCTCCCGGTGCCCAGACCGACGATCATGCCTGGCGCCACAAGTTGTACGGCGCGGGCGGCCACGGCACGTTTTTGCTGATCCGCGTTTAGGGTCATTGCAATTCCGCTACCATATCTTGCTTCCTGACACTGGTCGTTTGCGCCCATAGAGCACCTTGCACGATCCTGGCCCCACGGTGTACAGAACAGCCCCGCCTTCCGCCACCCTTGTGCCAACCGCCTGAAAAGAACCCATCCCATGCCAGTCCCTGCGACAATCGTTTTTGATCTTGACGGAACTCTCATCGATACCGCGCCCGATCTTGCCGCGACTGTGAACGAACTGTTGCGGCGGCGGGGCCGGCGGGCGGTTTTGCTCGATGAAATTCGCAGCATGATCGGCCAGGGCGCGCGGGTCATGATCGAAAAGGGCATGGCCGCCACCGGACCAGACGCAAAGCCGGCCGAACTTGACGATATGTTCGACGAATTCATCGACTACTACCGCAACAATTGAGAGCCAGATTTTCCCCGGCGCGCTGGCGGCGCTCGATCAGCTGGAGGCCCGAGGTCACCGGCTCGCAATGTGCACCAACAAAATGGAATCTCTTTCCATAAGCCTCATCGGCAGCCTGGGGCTCGAAGGCCGTTTTGCCAGCCTGCTCGGCGGCGATACCCTTGAGGTACGCAAACCCGACCCTCGCCATCTTACCGAAACGATTACGCGCGCCGGCGGCGACGTCA
>QILX01000275.1 GCA_003232175.1 Hyphomicrobiales bacterium
AGCCGGAAAATTCGACGATTTGCGGCAGATATTTTGCGTCAAGTTTAAAGGGGCCTTTGTGGGCCAGGGCCGGCAGGGGCAAAATGGTTGTCGCCGCAGCGGACAAAATGAAGGTGCGCCTGTTCAACATGGGTTTTCTCCTGGATGAGTATATTTTTATGGCTTGGGGAATTAGGCGTCCGCTAAGGGCTCAGATAGGCGGGCGCAATCGATCCGACCCCAGGATGCCTTCTATTTTATTGCTTTGGGCCGAATTCAATGTGGCGGCGGCAACGGTCTCCGCCTGTCCGGCCAAAATCTGCAAAACAATGCAAGGCGACGCACAATCGCCTTTTTGTAAGCTACATTCCGCATTAGAATCTATCCCTGTGCAAACAAGTGGGCCTAGATTCGATGTCTTGATTTCAGAGGATGTCAGGGATTGGTGGCCGGCGTTACGCAGCAGGCCAATGGCCGGGCTCAATTCGGTGACCGCGAACCGCGGCGTTGCCTCAGTGCCGGTTGCAGCGATCGCCAACGGGGCGAAGATCGTCATCAGAGCAAAAAATACGCTGTACAAGAACAATCTCATCGGTCCTGTTTATCACAGATCGGTGGTTTCAAGCGTTGTGTAACGCTGCGCCGATGTTGTGGCGTTTTCAGTTAAGATCAACCGGTAATACCTGAGAGAAGTGAATATTTTCTCAGTAATACCGTGATAATTGTCTATTCCTCCCGCATTACTATGGTTAAGGGCGGGGTGCTGGGTAACATCTGGTTCTGAGCGGAGATTTCACCGCTTCACTTGGTACCCAGGCCGTCCGCAGCCTGACTTTCAGAGGCACCGGGCCGGCGCTGAATTCCATTGAAAGCGAAATCGCGCTAACGTTTCGCCGAGAAAATACCGGAACGTTCATGGCGTGGTAGAAAAATTAAAACTGGTCACCACCGGCGCTGGCTATTTCAGCCAATTCCAGTACGAGGCCTGGTCGCGGATCGGCGAGGTTGAGCTTGTCGCCATCTGCAACCGCCATATCGAGACTGCTAAACCGATCGCGGAAAAATATGGCGTGGCGAATATCTACACCGACATCGAAGAAATGCTCGATGCCGAGGCCCCGGACATCATCGACATCATCACCCCGCCGGTGACGCACGCGCCCTATTGCACATTCAGGTTATCTGCCAGAAACCCTTCACCACTTCCCTCGAACAGGCCGAGGCACTGGTTGCGCATATGGAAGCTGTAAAGGGCAACATTATCGTCCACGAGAATTTCCGCTTTCAGCCCTGGTATAACCAGATCAGGCAGATTCTGGACGAAGGCGGGTTGGGGGATTTGTATGAAATTCATTTCCGGCTGCGACCCGGCGATGGTCAGGGACCGGAGGCGTATCTGGACCGCCAGCCCTATTTTCAGCAGATGCCACGGTTCCTGATCCATGAATCCGGAGTGCATTTTGTCGATGTGTTTCGCTATCTGTTTGGTAAAATTCGTACCGTCCAAGCTGATCTGCGCCGCCTGAATCCAGCCCTTAAAGGTGAGGATGCCGGGATTGTCCTGTTCAGTTTTGCCAATGGCGCGCGCGGTATACTTGACGGCAACCGGTTGTCCGACCATCGGGCCCAGAATCGCCGCAGAACCATGGGTGAAATGTGTATCGAGGGGTCAAGGGGCACGCTGCGGCTCAATGGTGATGGTGAAATCTTTTTCAGGGACCATGGGTCCAATAGCGAAAATCGGGTCGCCTATGACTGGGCCGACACCGGCTTTGGCGGCGATTGCGTTTACCGCACCCAGCGCCACATCATCGACCATATTGTCCACGGAAAACCGGTTATGAATTCCGCTCGCGACTATTTGGCCAATCAAAAAATAGTGGAATTGATCTACCGGGCGGACCGGACCGGAAAGAGACTGGACGTTGCCCCCCACAATGGCTGAAATGACCTCAAGCGGCTGGTGCCGTTACCATCGAAACCTTAGTCGCTCTATGTCTTGAAACGTGCCGACCATATCCATCGGGCGGTATATTACCGAGGACATCCATGGTTCACCCTCTTATCACCCCGGCCCAAATCGATGTTTTTCAACGAGATGGCGTCGTTCTGATCAAAGGGCTTTTTGCCGGCCATGTTGATAAAATTCGTCAGGGCATCGAGGCCAATTTGAAGCAGCCGGGAGATTACGCGGCTGAAAATCTGAAAGCCGGCGAGGATGGCCGTTTTTTCGACGATTATTGCAACTGGAGACGGATTGGGGAATTTGAACATGTGATACGAAATTCTCCAGCGGCCGAAATCGCCGGCGATCTGATGCAGTCCAAAGCTGTCCAGATGTTTCACGAGCATGTTCTGGTAAAGGAGCCGGGCACCTCCAAAGCCACCCCCTGGCATCAGGACGGACCGTATTATTTTGTCGATGGAATGCAGAATGTCAGCCTGTGGTCGCCAATGGATCCGGTGAAAGACGCCACCTTGCGCTGTGTGGCCGGCTCCCACAAATGGGAAAAACCGGTCCTGCCGACCCGTTGGCTGTCGGAGAAAAATTTCTACGCCGATGATCAGACCTACATGGTGGTGCCCGACCCCGACGCCGAAGGCATGCCAATCCGGGAATGGGAAATGGAACCGGGGGATGCGGTGGCTTTTAATTTTGGCATTTTGCATGGCGCCAGGGGCAATTTCACCAATTCCCGCCGCCGCGCCTTTTCGCTCCGGCTTCTGGGAGATGACGCGCGTTATGTGAAGCGACCAGGACCAACATCGCCGCCTTTCCC
>QILX01000121.1 GCA_003232175.1 Hyphomicrobiales bacterium
CCAAGACAAAGGCTGACCGCCAAAAAGCCCTGCAGGCCGCTGAAACCGGTTGGATCGAAGCGGCCGGCAAATACGAGGAGGCCCGCGCCCGAATCGATGTCGAAAACTAGGTGTTTAGTCCCGGCAGGTGTTGGTGCAATCTGTTCGCTTGAATGGAAAAAAGCACAATGGGACAGATTCTCCATGGGAGCCCTCGCGGTTCCACAATCTTAATCGACGCGTTGAGTTTGCCGACCGGGGAATGTAGCCTTGAAGGACAATGGAGACCTAACGGAGACAAGGGTGGACGACGTTTCTCAGAACCGGATCGGGCTTTTGCAACGCTGCGCAATGCTGCGCTTTTTGGTGAACCATCGCCAAATTCGGACTGGTGCCGGTGCGTTCGCCCTGGCCTTCCTGATGGCGATACCACTTACCGCAACTGCACAAACCCAACTGACGCCAGTCGATTTCAAACGCGTCAATGCTCTTTCGGGCAACACCGTTGCCTGGGCGGTGCTGCGCAAAGCCGTCGCATGGGGCCTGACCGAGGCCGGACTGGGCGAAATTGCCAGCCAAAGCGACAGTGTTGATACCGTGGCGACGATCCTGGCGTTGGAAGACCCCGAGGGCCGGCTGGTTTCCGTTCTGTCCGGTGCTGCCCGTGGCGGTCAGATGGCGGCCTCCAATGCCAAATTGGTCGCCTCCCTGGGCCTTGACGGCACACGGCCCCGGGGAATGGCATGCCTGATCTACGGCAACGCCCCCCAGGAACGGGAGTTACTCGCCGAACTTTTGTCGCTCTCGACCGAAGGCCGCGCCAATTGCGCCCGCCACTACGAGCGTATTCGCGACTACTGGCTGACGGCGGTGGCCGATTTTCTGAGATTGCCGACCTCCCAGGAGGATGCTCCGGTGGATGTCGATATGGGTCCGGCGTCAGGTGTGCTTGCCAGCGCCCGCTCGGTCCTGATTGCCAGTGAGACCGTCCACGAAATAGCCTATTTCCTGCGCCGTTCGGTGCGCTATCCTCAGCCCTTGCTACTGAAGGGCGCAATCTGCGGATCCCCGACGGTGGAAATCGACCCGGCAAACGGTCAGCTGAAGGTATGTTATGAGTTGCTGGCGGAATTGGTACCGCCCATTGCGGCATCCATTGGAGAGCAGGCACAATGATGGTAAAGCGCCAGCCACGCCGGATCGCCGCCGCCATTGGGGCGTTACTGTTAATAGGGTCGCTGCAGGCCGCAGCAGCCCTTACCAATGCCCAGGCACGGGAAGCTGATCGGTTTGCGCTGGGGAATGCGATCTGGGTGCTTTATCACGAAATTGGCCACTTGCTTGTCAATGAATTCCAGTTACCGGTTCTGGGCCGCGAAGAGGATGCGGTCGATCATCTTGCCACCGTTACCCTTCTTGAAGACGCAAATAAGCAGATGGACGGGTTTCTTACCGATGCCGTAGATGGGTTTTTTCTATCCGCACGGGTCAAACAGCGAAACCAGAGCGAACGGCGGCTGTTTGTCGGCCACGGACTTGACGAACAGCGTGCCTTCGAAGTCACCTGCCTGATGTTGGGCAGTGACAGGATCGCATTTACCGAATTGGCTGATTCGATCGGGCTTCCCGCCGACCAGCGTGCGCGCTGCCCCGGCGCCTACAATCTGGCGCGGTCAAGCTGGCTGACGGTACTTGCGCCTTATTCAGGCGTCCGTCCAAGGACGCCGTCGGTTTTGCCTACGGGACAGCATCGAAAGCCAATGCCCGGGCCAAAAAAATTGTACAGGATGCCGAGATTCTGGAGGCCGCAGCGGAGTTTCTAGGACAAAAATACCTCTTTCCGCGCCGGGTCACGCTCCGGGCCGAACAATGTGGCGAAGCCAACGCCTATTTCAAACCCGAAAGTGCCGAAGTCGTGGTCTGCTACGAGCTGGTCGAGGAGTTTCGTGCTCTTCTAGCGGGGTATTTCGAAGGGCTTTGATAGACGCCGCAAGGGCAGCCATCACCATCAATATTATCAGGCCTGTTTTTCCCAGCGACCCGCCTCGTTCTGCCGCCAGTAGGTGGCCTCATGCCCGGCGGTCTTGATGTCCCGCCAGCGGTTCCGGGCAAGTTCCAACTCATCAGCAAGCCGGCCATCAAATAAATATATTGCCCGCTCGTAAGCACTGATATCGCCAAATTCCGCCCCATCGACAAAGAAACGGTAACCGGCGCCGTTGGGGTTTTCGTCGGTTTCAGTCAGATAGACCGGTTGATGCTCGGTGTCTCCGTCAGCGCGGGTGCCATGGGGGAGAAAACTCTCGTCGGAAAAAACCCACATTTGGCTATCCAAAGCTGTAACCCGATCGCTCGATCCCGCCTGGACGACCGCCCGGCCACCACGATCAAGGGTTACCTGCAACAGTTTTGTCAGAACCGCCATCAGGGGCTGTCGGTCGAGCTGGTAAAAAAGAACTTCTGTCATCGCCAAAGCAATCCGTATTGTCGAAAATTTCCTGCGCTGGAAGACCTAATCAGAGTGACAACGCCGAAAACCCCAAAAGACTGAATCACCTGCCCTCGAAATTATCCGCAACAAGCCGGTCCAGAAGGCGAACGCCGAAGCCGGAGGTCCAGCCCTGACTGGTGGCGGTTTTAGGTGATGCCATGGCGGTCCCGGCGATGTCCAGATGCGCCCAGGGAACCTCCTGAACAAAGCGGGCCAGGAACTGTGCCGCGGTGATCGAACCGGCGGCGCGTCCGCCGATGTTTTTCATATCCGCCACCTTGGAGTTGATCATTTTGTCATAAGCTTTTGCCAGCGGCAGGCGCCACACCAGCTCTCCGGTCGCCTTTCCGGCCTCGGAAATCTGCCCCGACAACTCATCGT
>QILX01000229.1 GCA_003232175.1 Hyphomicrobiales bacterium
TCGGCCATCATCATCTTTTCCTTCTTGGCCGCTTCCTCGGCCATCATCATCTTTTCTTTCTTAGCCGCCTCTTCGGCCATCATCATCTTTTCTTTCTTAGCGGCCTCTTCGGCCATCATCATTTTTTCCTTCTTGGCCGCTTCCTCGGCCATCATCGCTTTTTCTTCCATTTTGGCTTTATCGCCATCGGAGCTTGCCATGGCTGTCGCCGAGCCCAAGGCGATCATCGCCGTTGAAATCAAGATCACTAGCGTTTTCATATTCATATCTCCCTTGCCGGTTGATGCGCCGATCAGCGCAAATGCGTTCCCTGCATCTGGCAGGTTAGGCGCGCCTCTAAATTGTTACAACTCGCAAGCCATCAACTCTGTGAGTAAAGGCTTCACATAATCATGATGAAATTTCGGCGAAAAAGCGGCGGCCAATCGGACACGGCCATTGTTTAACCGCCCTTTACGACAAAAATCTGGTCCACGCCGACATGGGCCCGCAAGTCGTACCCCGCCCCGGCCATGATCTTCGGGATCTCCGGAGTGCCGGTGTTGTTTTCGATGGCCCAGGCGGTCACGCGATATTTTTCGAAGGGGAAACTGGAGAGGATCGCCACTTCGGCGCCCTCCACGTCGAGCGAGATGAAGTCGACTTGGCTCAGACCGTGCTCATCGAGAAGATCATCCAGGCGCCGGACCGGAACCTGCAGCATCTCGCCCTTGTGGCCGGGGCCGTTTTGCACCGTGGCTTTCATGCCGGGGTCGAAATGTTCGGCCAGGCCACTCATCATTGTGTAGCCCTCCAGCACATGGAGAAATTCCGCCTCGCCCTCCTCGGGCCCCACGGCGCATTCGACACCGGGGCAGCGGCGAACGGCGCGGGCCTTCGCCATCAGGGCGGGCGAGGGTTCGACCATGAAGCCGGTCCAGCCGCGGGCGGCCTCAAAATGCAGGCAGTTGGAGCCGGTCTGGCCGTCATAGGCGCCGATCTCGGCAAATTTGCCGCTGCGTTTGCCCTTGAAGAGGTTTTCCTCCAGCCAGTGGTCCTGGCCCGCCTGGCTGAAATAGGTCGTATTGGGGTGCGCGGCCCTGGCGACGTTCCAATAGGCCTGTTGGACCTTGCCTTTTTCGGGCCCGTCGGCGATGCGCGGCAGGATCTGACGGTAAATTTCGTCGGCCATTTTCAGGCACATTTCACCGTTTTTTGCCAGGTCGGCGGCGTGTTTCACCGCCTCGTTGACCGGCATGTTCTTGTCGATCTTAATCGGCTGCGCCATGGCATTCTCCCCCCCGAATCAATTTGGTCCCGATGGGAATCCTAGTGGGTTTTACGAGGCAGAGGAATCGCCGCCTTGGCCGGAGAGAGTTCAGCGCACGCTGGCGGCGCGCAGGAGTGGCAGGCGTTTCAGGCGCGGGCCCTCGTTCCGGTCAAGGGCCCGATGCTGAACTTCGCAAGCGTTTATGGTGGAATTCAGCCGCTGGCGCACCCGCTCTTTCAACTCGCTGCAACTTGCCGTTTTTGGTGTGTATTTGGCGCTTGCGGCAAAATTCCGGGCACACTCAAGGTAGATCTGTCGGTGTTTGAGCTCGTGGGTGCGGGCAAACTTAGTGAATGACTTCCATAACCGGCGCGACTTGCGGTTCATTTTGTTCTCCTGCCGGCCGCGCGGCACGCGGCAAGGTCATGGTGAATTTTATATGCAGGTTTATCGAAGCCACCGCGCAGGCGCGCCCCGGTTTGGTGGCAACTTTAAGATTGTAGTTTGGACGGATATTAGCCAATTCGGCGCCTTTGGCGCCCCTGAGCGGGTAGCGGCGCATGAAATCAACCAACTGGTTAGCAGTGGCGCCGGAAACCCAATAGGGCCGCTCTATGGTCTGCTGGGTGACCTTGGTTTTTCCCTGGGTTGCCCCTTGAGCGGCGGCGAATGCCTGTGATGAGCAAACCGGCCAGCAGTGAGGACCATACGGTCAAACACCCACCGCGGCCGCGGAAAAATCCGCGTCGCTGCATATCCGCCCCCTCGAATCAAGCGGCAGCCAGCGCCATTATTTGGCCACATTTCGACTGGCTACCTCGCCATCAACTCCCGCTCCCCTCACTCGTCAGCTATGATGCGAGTGGATCAAAATGGCAGTTCACAGCACCGTTAACCATAACAGGACCACCCAAGTGATTTTTCGTAAAACAACTATTACCCACAGCTTTTTCGCTGGCGCTTTTGCTTTCAGCCTCGGCCTGATGCCGGCCCTGGCCCCAACCCCCGCCAGCGCCACAATTTTCTGCGGCGGCGCCTCGTGGTACGCCATGACCAGCCTCACCGCATCGGGGGAACGGGCCAACCCCAACGCCATGACCGCCGCCCACCGCACGCTGCCCTTCGGCACGCGGGTGGTGGTCGAAAACCTGAGCAACCGCAAGCGCGTCACCTTGCGCATTAATGATCGCGGCCCGTTCATTCGCGGCCGGGTGATCGATGTTTCAAAAGCCGCCGCCCGCAAACTGGGCATGATCCGGTCGGGCACCGCCCGGGTTAAAGTCACGGTAAAGGGCCGGGGTGCAAAACGGTCCGGGAAACGCAATACCTGCTAGGAAATATTTTATTTGATTGGATACGGCGTCGCTCCGAAGA
>QILX01000185.1 GCA_003232175.1 Hyphomicrobiales bacterium
GCGCCAGCGCCGATAATGACAACATCGGTGTCGGTGGGCGAGGTCGCGCCTGCGATTGACGGCAAGGCAATGGTCGCCGCCAGTGACGTTATGACGCTTCGTCGCGTCGGCATATGCGTCATATCCTCTGGTGCAGGTAAGAATCGCTGGAGCCGTTCGCCCAACCTATACGATTTGTGGATTTTCGTTCTGAATGAATAGGTGCCGGGCCTGAATATAGCCCTGGAAACGGGCACCGCCGCAGCTCATCGATGATGCCAGTTTGGCACGACACGGGTTCGCAACCTTTTGCCGTTAATCTGGACCGGTGGCGCCAAAACAGGAACCTGGCAGGTTTCACCAGCGGCACCGCGACACTGAGGCACCAGGGGCTTGTCCGTTTGACGCGGGTATGCGATAACTAAATAAGGATATGCTTATATGGTTATTGAGCCCATGGCGGCATTCGGTATCGCCTGAACAAAACTAGGAGGCCCTATGTCTGGGTGGTCGAGGGCAAATGCCCCCAAGGTTTCGTTCGAATTTTTTCCACCCAATTCGGAAAAAATGGAAGCGCGGCTGTGGGACAGTCTGCAGCGGTTGGCGCCGATTGGGCCGGAGTTTGTCTCCGTTACCTATGGCGCTGGTGGTACGACCCGCGAGCGGACCCATCGCACCGTCACGCGCATTGTTGAACAAACCGGTCTGAAAGCGGCGGCACACTTAACGTGTGTTGCGGCGTCAAGGGCGAAAATTGACGGCATCATCGGACAGTATTGGGACGCCGGAATTCGTCATATCGTTGCCTTGCGGGGGGATCCGGCCGCTGGAACAGGGTCCGCCTACGTGCCCCATGCCAGCGGGTATAGCAATGCCACCGAATTGGTGGCCGGAATAAAGTCGCTGCGAAATTTTGAGGTCTCGGTCAGCTGTCACCCCGAGACCCACCCTGAAAGCCCGTCCATGGCCCATGATCTGGATGTGCTGAAAGCCAAGATCGATGCCGGGGCCACGCGGGCGATCACCCAGTTCTTCTTTGAGCCAGAAACCTATTTCCGCTTTGCCGATGCGGCGGCGGCGGCCGGCATTACGGTGCCAATCGTGCCGGGCATCATGCTGCAGCCCAATTTTGCCGGCCTTGCGCGCATGGCCGGGCTTTGCGGCACCCATCTGCCCCGGCGCATCGCCGACCTATACGATGGTCTGGATGACGATCCGGGGACACGAGAGGCGTTGACGGCGCAGCTTGCCGCCGAGCTGTGCAGCCAACTGGCGGCGGGCGGCGTCGACCATTTTCATTTCTACACTCTGAACCGCGCCAGCCTGGCCCTGGCGACGACGCGGCTGTTGTCGATTTCGCCCCACAACCAAGATGCCGCCTGAGGGATGGTGATGACCCGCAAGGACCGTCTTGAGTACCTGGAACGTAAAGCTCAAACCAGCATCCTGGTGCTGGACGGGGCCATGGGCACCCAGATCCAGGATCTGAAATTCGACGAGGCGGCGTTTCGCGGTGTGAAATTCGCCGGGTGGAACAGCCCCCTTACCGGGAATAACGACCTCCTTAACCTCTCCCAGCCCGACGCCATCCGTGCGATCCATGAAAATTATTTCATTGTTGAATCCAATACTTTTTCCTCGACACAGATCGCGCAGGCCGATTACGGGCTGGAAGCATACGCAGGAGAAATCGCCGAGGCTGGCGCGCACATAGCCCGCCAGGCCGCCGATGAGGTAGCGCCCCCGAGCTGTGGCCGGCGCCATCGGGCCGACCAGCAAAACCCTGTCGATCAGCCCCGACGTCAACGATCCGGGAAAACGCGCCGCCAGTTTTGATGATATCTACGACAGCTACCTCGAACAGGCGCGGGCGATGGCTCCTTACGTCGATTTTTTCCTCGTCGAGACCATGTTCGACACCTTGAATGGCAAGGCGGCGATCAAAGCACTGCTCGACCACCGGGATGAATATCGCCAGACCATTCCGATATTGCTGTCAGGCACCATCCCCGATGCCTCGGGCCGGACCTTGTCCGGGCAGACCACCGAGGCGATGTGGAATTCCATCCGCCACGCCCGCCCTTGGGCGGTGGGGTTCAATTGCGCCCTGGGCGCCAAGCAGCTGCGCGCTCATGTGGCCGAAATCTCCCGGGTGGCCGATTGCCGCATTCTGGCCTACCCCAATGCCGGGCTGCCCAACGAGATGGCGGAATATGACGAGCTTCCGGAAGAAACCGCGGCCCACCTTGCTGAATGGGCCAGCGCCGGCCTGGTCAACATCGTCGGTGGTTGCTGCGGCACGACGCCGGCCCATATCGCCGCCATCGCCAAGGGGGTCGCGGGCGCAAAACCCAGGCCGCCCCTGCCGACTAAACCGGTGGCGATGCGCCTCTCCGGGCTTGAAGCTTTCGAAATCGCCGGTTGAGCCGGGAAACATCAGTTATGACAGACACGCAGACCGCCATTGCCAGTTTTATCAATATCGGCGAACGCACCAACGTCACCGGTTCGGCGGTGTTTCGCAAGCTGATCACCGCCGGCGACTATACCGCCGGCGTTGAAGTGGCGCGGCAACAGATCGAAAATGGCGCCCAGATCATCGACGTCAACATGGATGAGGGCCTGCTCGATGGCGTCGAGGCCATGACCACTTTCATGCGTCTGATCGCCGGGGAGCCGGACATCGCCAGGGTTCCGGTGATGATCGACAGCTCCAAATGGGAGGTGATCGAGGCTGGGCTGAAAAACGTCCAGGGCAAATCGATTGTGAATTCGATTTCGATGAAGGAGGGGGAGGCGCCGTTTCTGGCCCAGGCGGAGAAAGTCATGCGTTATGGCGCCGCCGCCGTCGTCATGTGTTTCGACGA
>QILX01000169.1 GCA_003232175.1 Hyphomicrobiales bacterium
TTTTTACCGGCAATCTTATTCAGCGTTTTGGGGCGCAAAGGGTGATTCTCGCCGGTTTGGTGCTCCTGGCAGGGTGCGGTGTGGTTGCATTATCCGGGATTCAGATCGAACAATTCACTATTGCGCTGATTCTTCTCGGGCTCGGTTGGAATTTTGGTTATGTCGGGGGAACGGCGCTGGTCACCGAGACTTATTTTCCCGCTGAACGAGCCAAGGTGCAGGCTGCGAATGATTTTATGGTTTTTGGCACCGTGGCGCTGGCGTCCCTTTCATCGGGAGTATTGCTGCAGTTTTTCGGCTGGTCAATTTCGCCCTGTTTCCATTTGTCGGGATTGCGCTGGTTCTCATCGCCTGGCTGGCATTCAAGGACCGGGCCGGGGCGGCGGCAAACTGAAAGCTGACAGCCCGCCTGATCCCTGAGTACCGCCAGCCAGACCATCGTAAACCAACTATCTTCCAACCCCTACAATTGACCAGTTGCGCCGGTCCGCGACTTTTGGCATTGTCCGGCCAAATTTGGGGGGCTTTCCAAGTTGGAAGCGTCGTACTGGCGGCCAACGCTTGCGTTCTCCTTTTCCTCTCATAACGTATAAAAACAGGAAGAAAATAATGAGCGCAGTGATTTGGGTAATCATTGCCTGCGGCCTGCTCGCCATTGTCTATGGCATCTGGGCAAGTCAATCGGTCATGGCGGCAAGCGCCGGTAACGACCGTATGCAGGAAATTGCCAAAGCTATTCAGGAAGGCGCCAACGCCTACCTTCGCCGCCAGTATATAACCATCAGCATTGTCGGGATTTTGATCTTCGCCCTGGTGATGTGGCTGATGTCGCTGACAGTCGCCATCGGCTTTGCCGTCGGGGCCATTTTGTCGGGGGCCGCAGGTTTTATCGGCATGCAAGTCTCGGTGCGCGCTAATGTGCGGACCACGCAGGCCGCCAGCGAAAGCCTGGGCCGCGGTCTTGAAATCGCCTTCCGGTCCGGCGCCGTCACCGGCATGCTGGTTGCCGGTTTGGCGCTGCTTTCGGTTTCGCCGTTCTGACCCTTGCCATGGGATTTAATTTTGGTGACCGCATTGTCGTTGATGCCCTTGTGGCGTTGGGCTTTGGCGCTTCGCTGATTTCGATTTTTGCCCGGCTGGGGGGGGGTATTTTCACCAAGGGCGCCGATGTCGGCGGTGATCTGGTCGGCAAGCTCGAAGCGGGCATTCCCGAAGACGATCCGCGCAACCCGGCCACCATTGCCGACAATGTCGGCGACAATGTTGGCGATTGCGCCGGCATGGCGGCGGATCTTTTCGAAACCTATGCGGTGACGATCGTTGCGACCATGGTTCTGGCCTCCATCTTTTTTGCCGGCCAGGACATTACCGAAACCATGATGATTTACCCGCTTGCTATTGGCGCGGCCTGCATCATTCCTTCGATCGCGGGCACATTTTTTGTCAAGCTGGGCGCCAGCAACTCGATCATGGGCGCGCTCTACAAAGGCTTTATCGCCTCGGGAATTCTGTCATTGATTGTTCTTTATCCGGTGACCGCATGGCTCATTGGCATGGACACGGTCCTTAGTGCCCAGGGCCTGACCTTCACCGGGTTTGACCTTTATCTCTGCGGCGTCATCGGCCTGGTTGTGACCACGCTTATTATCGTCATCACCGAATATTATACCGGTGTGGACCATAGACCGGTGCGGTCGATTGCGGCGGCGTCACAGACCGGCCATGGCACCAATGTCATTCAGGGCCTTGCCGTTTCGATGGAATCCACCGCTTTGCCGGTGCTCGTCATCATCGCCGGAATATTGCTGCCTTACAGTCTTGCTGGGTTGTTCGGTATTGCCATAGCTGTGACGACCATGCTGGCGCTGGCAGGTGTTGTGGTTGCCCTGGATGCCTTTGGCCCGGTTACCGACAATGCCGGCGGCATTGCCGAAATGGCCAAGCTTCCCGAAGAGGTGCGCAAAACCACCGATGCGCTGGATGCGGTTGGCAACACCACCAAGGCGGTGACCAAGGGCTACGCCATCGGTTCGGCGGGACTTGGTGCCCTGGTGCTGTTTGCCGCTTATACCGAGGATCTTGCGTTCTTCATTTCCAAACCCGAACAGTTCCCCTTCTTTGCCGGGGTTGTGCTCGATTTCTCGCTGTCCAACCCTTACGTCGTCGTTGGCCTCTTCTTTGGCGGTCTGTTGCCTTACCTCTTCGGCGCCATGGGCATGATGGCCGTGGGCCGGGCGGCGGGCGCCATTGTCGAGGAAGTGCGGCGCCAGTTCCGTGAAAAACCCGGCATCATGGAAGGCAAGGACCGGCCTGACTATGGCGCAGCGGTCGACCTTTTGACCAAGGCGGCGATCAAGGAAATGATCATCCCCTCGATGCTTCCGGTGCTCTCGCCGATAGTGGTATTTTTTGCCGTCAACGCGTTTGCCGACAAATCCGCGGCCTTCAGCGCGGTCGGCGCCATGCTGCTTGGCGTCATTGTCACCGGCCTATTTGTCGCCTTGTCGATGACGGCGGGCGGCGGCGCCTGGGACAATGCCAAAAAATACATTGAGGACGGCAATTTCGGCGGCAAGGGTTCTGAAGCCCATAAAGCTGCTAAAGCTGCGGTGACCGGCGATACTGTTGGTGATCCTTATAAGGACACTGCCGGACCGGCAGTGAACCCGATGATCAAGATCACCAATATCGTGGCTCTGTTGATGCTGGCGGTCATGGCGCATTAGAGCGTTTCCGTTTTTAACGGAAGCGCGCAAGGCAGCAAGCGCTGCCCGGCGTGAATGCGCCGCGCCCGTGCAGGCCCGGTGCATAGCACCGAAATAGCCGTGAGCGAAAATATCTAGAGTGATTCCGTTAAAAACGGAAATGCTCTAAAGCGCCGCCCAGCCCCGGTCACTCCTAATGGAACTGGTTTGACCGGGGCTGGGTTTGGGCGGCTTTCGTGTTGATTTGGGTTATGTGTTAATTCCTGCCACCGGTAATCCGATCTTCAAGAGCGGTGCCGCTACCGG
>QILX01000286.1 GCA_003232175.1 Hyphomicrobiales bacterium
CTCTGTTTTCGTCGCACCAGCCCGACCTGGCGCGGCGTTTCGCGCAGCGTATCATCGGCATACGTGGTGGTCGGATTGTCTTCGACGTCCCGGCCTCCAAGTTGAACGAGGATGCGACAGCGGATCTCTACCACGATACAATGCCAATGCCCGGTATCGGCCTCAGGGCGGTGTCCTGATGCGGGTTCGCGGGTTCGGCAGCTTCGCGGCCAGCGCTCTGGTCGCCGGTGCAATTCTCTGGTCCTTCGCGACGACTGACGTCGAGCTGTCGCGTCTCATGTCGGCCGGTCCGCGGATCGCCGATTTCCTAGACCGGATGTTCCCACCGGACCCGACGGTGATGCGGGAGATCGTGAAAGGCGGCGCGGAAACGCTGAGGATCGCGATCCTCGGCTCCTTGGGGGCGGTGATCCTGTCGGTCCCGCTCGGCATTCTCGCGTCCGATACGATGGTATCGCCGGCGCTCTATCGGCCGGTTCGAACGCTGCTAGCCTTCATCAGGGCGATTCCGCTAATCCTTGTGGCCATGCTCATGGTCGGCGCTGTCGGCCTCGGTCCGCTGCCCGGCATCATCGCGATTGCCTTTCATGCGACCGGAATGCTCGCCAAATTCTATGCCGAGGCGATCGACGGCGTGTCCAGCGCGCCTATCGCCGCGCTGGAAAGTGCGGGCGCCGGACCGCTCGCGCGGCTCAGACACGCGATCTGGCCCCAGATGGCGCCGGTTGTCGCCCGCGACACCATCTTCCGGTTGGAACTAAACTTGCGCGAGTCGCTGATCCTCGGCATCGTCGGTGCGGGCGGGATCGGCTTTTACATCCAGACCTACGTGCGATCATTCCAGTACGACAAGGCGGCCAGCGTTACGATTGCCGTTGTCGTCATGGTTATCGCAATCGAAGGCATCAACGTCGCGCTGCGCCGTCGCTTTGCCTGACCATCAGGCATGGATGTCGATGGGCGTCCCGTCCTGCACCATGGCGTAGATTTCCTCGATCTGGCGGTCCGTGACGGAGATGCAACCTGCCGTCCAGTCGCAGACATTCATCTCGCGGACATTCATCGGGTCGATCGCGCGCCGCGGACCACCGTGAATGAAGATGTCCTTTCCGGGAGATCGGCCCTGCGCTTCCGCGAAAGTGGTCTTGTCCCGGTTACGTTCCGGTCTTTTTCGAGCAATGTTTGCTATGAAGGAGACAAGGAATGGCAACGAGATACACCGAAGAATTTCGCCGTGATGCGGTTCGCATTGCAACAAGCAGTGGCCTGACCAGGCCGCAGATAGCATCAGATCTGGGGGTTGGACTTTCGACGCTGAACAAGTGGGTTCAAAAGCCCCAGCACGATGATCTGATGTCTGGGCCGCACGAAGATGTGGAAAAGGAAAATACCCGCCTTCGCAAAGAAGTTCGCCTGCTTCGCGAGGAGAGGGAAATACTAAAAAAGGCGGCAATCTTCTTTGCAGGCCAAAGCCGATGAGGTTTGCCTTCATCGATGCCTGGAAGGAAGTCTGGCCCGTCGAAAGCCTGAAAGCCTGTGTAGCGTCATGCAGGTCACGTCCCGTGGTTTTCGGGCATGGAAGGTGCGGCCGATGAGTCGGCAGCAGCGCGGTGACATGGTGGTTTTGGCCCACATCCGCGAACAACACCGCCTCAGCCTGCAAAGCTATGGTCGGCCACGCATGACTGAGGAACTTCAGGAGCTGGGGCTGAATGTCGGGCCCCGTCGGGTTGGGCGATTGATGCCCGAGAACGGGATAAAAATCATTAGAACCCGCAAATACAAGGTCACGACCGACAGCAACCACGCTTTCAAAATTGCACCCAACCTGTTGGATCAGGATTTCTCAGCAACTGCACCCAACCAGAAATGGGTGAGCGACATATCCTATATCTGGACCGGAGAGGGCTGGTTGTATCTGGCGGTGATCCTTGATCTGTATTCCCGCCGCATCATCGGATGGGCCGTCAGTAACCGTATGAAACAGGACTTGGCAATACGGGCACTGGACATGGCTGTGGCCTTTCGTCGGCCACCCAAAGGCTGCATTCATCACACGGATCGCGGGTCGCAATATTGCTCGAACGAATACCAAAAACGTCTGACCAAGCACGGGTTTCTGGTCTCGATGAGCGGCAAGGGGAATTGTTACGATAATTCGATGATCGAGACGTTCTTCAAATCCCTCAAGGCAGAGCTGGTCTGGCGCAACCAATGGGAAACCAGACGACAGGCGGAAGGGGCGATATTCCAATACATCAACGGGTTCTACAATCCATGTCGGCGTCATTCATCGCTGGGCGGCAAAAGCCCCTTGGCATTCGAACGAAAGGCCGCCTAAATGAGATGAGAGACCGGAACGTAAGCGCGACAAATCCAAGCTCTCTACTTCCGACAGCCGCTTTCCTTATTGCGTGATGTCCAAGGAGGATATTGCCGTGTTTCTCAAAATCAGCCGGCGAACGGTTTTTCGTTCCATCGACGAAGCCGAGAAAATGGGATTGATCGAGCGATGCGAACACGGCCTTCGGGCAACCGAGGCCTGGATCAAGTCAGTCGAAATCTATTCCATCGACGCCCGCTGATACCCTCAGTGCCAAATTGGCACCCAGAGTGCCATAGATCGCTGTCGCAACCCTCAGTGCCATTCTGTCACCGGCCCAGTGCCACAATGGCACCACTCTATAATAGTATGATAAGTACATGAAATTATTAGATATATATAGAAAACAACAAAATCAGAAAATCCAAAGCAGCAGAAGCCAAAAAATTGGATGGTCAGCAAATCAGCGTGAAATTCGACTGATGGCAAGCAACCAGATCGCCAACCCCTGCCAGCAATCACCGCGAAGTGAAAAACCAAATACGGAGAAAAAA
>QILX01000096.1 GCA_003232175.1 Hyphomicrobiales bacterium
TCTGCTCAAAGGCCTCGGCCTCGCTGTTCTGGGAGCCCCAGGTCATGGTTCCAAGGCAGATTTCACTGACTTTGACACCGCTGCGCCCAAGTGTTCTGAATTTCATTGAAGCCCCCGAAATGCCCTGAATATACGACCGGAGAGAGGCTCTAACATTATGTCGTGGCCAGAGGAACCCCGAGAGGCGCTTGACGGGGCGATCAAATATGGGAAGTAAAGAGCGATTGACCGAAATTATCTTCAGGAGGCTGACCAATGAGCAAAGCTGTAATTGCCGCCAAAAAGCCGATCAAGGCGGATCTGGTCGCGGGCCAGACGTATTACTGGTGAACACAGCCCTTCTGCGACGGCTCCCACAAGGGTACCGATTTCACGCCGCTCGCCTATACGCCGCAGACTTCCGAGCCGGCCTTTCTGTGCCAATGCAAAGCTACCGGAAATCCGCCGTTTTGCGACGGCAGCCATACACGCCTGGGCGATGCGGAAGTCGGCGCGGAAGTGCCAGATATTTCGCGTGAGGGGGCGCCCGTGGCTGAACCCACGCCCGAAGAACCCACCGTGGCGCGCATCCACGAGCTCGCCCGCGACGGGCTGAGCAAAGTCGGCCATCACGGCGAGCTTGGCGCCATGGGGGTACCGCGAAAAGACCTGCCCCACTGGGACGACATCCAGATCCTGGCGGCCCAGTTCGCCACCAAACCCCTGATGGACGATGCGCAAGTTGGCACCGATCTGGTCATCGGCCCCCGGGCGGCAAAGCCGCTCACCTTGCAGATCCCGCTCTTTGTGTCCGATATGAGCTTTGGCGCCCTTTCCGAGGAATCCAAGGTCGCGCTGGCCAAGGGAGCGGAACTTGCCGGGACCGGCATCTGTTCGGGTGAAGGCGGTTCCCTCACCGAGGAGCGCGAGGCCAACAGCCGCTATTTCTATGAGCTGGCTTCGGCGAAATTCGGTTGGGATATCAATATGATGAGCCAAGTGGCGGCGTTTCATTTCAAGGGCGGGCAGGGGGCCAAGACGGGTACCGGCGGTCATCTGCCCGGTGCCAAGGTAACTGAAAAAATCGCGGCGACCCGAGGGCTTTCCCCCGGCGAGGACGCCATTTCGCCGCCGACTTTCACCTCTCCGGACACAGTTGCAGAATTCCGCAAACTTTCCGATAAAGTTCGCGAAGTTTCCGGCGGAATTCCCATCGGCTACAAGCTGTCGGCCAATCACATCGAGGACGATATCGACTTTGCCCTTGATGCCGGTGCCGACTACATCATTCTGGACGGCAGGGGTGGAGGCACCGGCGCCGCGCCACTGCTGTTCCGCAACCACATCTCGGTGCCGACCATCCCCGCCCTTGCCCGCGCCAGGAAACATCTGGATGCCAAAGCCGGGTCGGAGGTGACATTGATCATCACCGGTGGGTTACGCATGCCCGAGGACTTCATCAAGGCCATGGCCCTTGGCGCCGATGGCATCGCGCTGTCGAATTCGGCCCTTCAGGCCATCGGCTGTGTTGCTGCGCGCATGTGCCACACCAACAATTGCCCAGCCGGTATTGCGACCCAAAAACCTGAGTTGCGCAAAAAACTGGACATCGAGGTTGCCGCAAAACGCCTGGCAACCTTCTTCGAAGCGTCGGTTCACCTGATGCAGGTCATGGCTCGGGCCTGTGGCCACGATCATCTGTCCAAGCTCAACCGCAACGACCTTACAACCTGGAAGCGCAAAATGGCCGATCTGTCGGGAGTGTTGGGCCGAACGCCCAATAGAGTGATTTAGATTTTGATGGTATCGGCACC
Organism: Hyphomicrobiales bacterium; assembly: GCA_003232175.1. GTDB lineage: Bacteria > Pseudomonadota > Alphaproteobacteria > Rhizobiales > SZUA-8 > SZUA-8. The sequence goes on from QILX01000096.1 coordinate 1,794, forward strand.
GGCCCGAAGAGTTTTTTCGTTGATTTAAGGTAAGTCTGTGCCATCCCGCTCCCCCACCCGGCCACCCCCAGGATACAATCTATGGGGTGGCCGGGTGGGGGAGCGGGATGGCACAGACTCGAAACCTAAAACACCTTAATAGGTCGCCCGGCCCCCGGAAAGATCGAACACCGCGCCGGTGGTGAACGAGTTCTCCGCCGTCAGCATCCACACCACCATATTGGCGGCCTCGTCGGGCATCAGGAAGCGGGCGCGGGGGATTTTCGACAGCATGTAGTCGATATGCTCCTGTTTCATCTGGTCGAAAATGGCGGTCTTGGCGGCGGCGGGGGTTACGGCGTTGACGGCGATGTCATAGGCCGCCAGTTCCTTGCCAAGGGATTTGGTCAGCGCGATGACCCCGGCTTTTGAGGCCGAATAGGGCATGGCGTTGGGGTTGCCCTCCTTGCCGGCGATCGAGGCGATGTTGACAATGCGCCCGTAACCGGCCTCGATCATGTGGGGCACCACCGCCCGGCAGCAATAATACGGGCCGTCCATATTTATCGACATCACCCGGCGGTATTCCTCCAGGGGGTAATCGACAACCGTGGCGTTGGCCCCGGCGATACCGGCATTGTTGACCAGTCCGTCAATCTTGCCGTGGGCGGCATGGGTGGCGCCGGCCGCGGCCATGACGGCATCGGCATCGGAGACATCCACCTGCCTTCCGTCGGCGCCGTCCCCCAGCTGGGTCAATGCCTTGGCCATCATGTCGGCATCGCGGTCCCAAAGGCTCACCGTTGCGCCGGAGGCCAGAACGCGGGTGGCGATGGCAAGCCCGATACCCTGGGCGCCGCCGGTGACAATCACATGGCGGCCGTCAAGATCAATTTTGTTCACGGGGGGGGTCTCCTTGAAGTGTGATTGTTTTTTGATGGAACTGGCACCGGCCCGAAGAGTTTTTTCGTTGATTTTAGGAAGTCTGTGCCATCCCGCTCCCCCACCCGGCCACCCCCAGGATACAATCTATGGGGTGGCCGGGTGGGGGAGCGGGATGGCACAGACTT
>QILX01000149.1 GCA_003232175.1 Hyphomicrobiales bacterium
ACCATCTGGACCCGGTGACCGGGCTGATCGCGGTGATCCCCGGCGGGGCATCGTGCAATATCGGCCACGCCATCGAATTCACCGGCTTTGCTTTTGAGGCCCTGGGCGAGGCCATGACCGATGATCTGGCGGCTCAGCTTCAAGAGATACTCAGCACCACATTCGACGCCGGATTTCATGCCCCGGGCCTCTGCCTGACCGTGGATATGGCGACAAAAAAACCAACCAGCCCCTATTGCCCGTGGTGGTCCCTGCCCGAGACCATCCGCGCAACGGCGCTCTGTTACAAATACACTGGCGCGGCGGACATCGCGCGTATCTGGTCCCAGGCCCATGAGGCGTTTTTTACCGGCTACTGGCGCACCCGCCCGCCCATCGCCTATCAGTGCCTGAGCTGGGCACCCCGGACCTGGACGCCGGATACCACACCGGCCTGTCCCTCCTTACCGCCATCGAGACCATCGACGCCATGACCGGCACCGCGCGGGCAGGCTCCCGATGACAAAATCGGCAAAACCGCTGATCATCAGCGCACCCGATCCGCGCTCGATCGAGCTGATCTTCACCCCGGCAGCAAGGAAAACCCTCTTTGAAAAATATCGGCTGGTGGAGACCGAGCCTCACAAACTTGATGCCCTGCCCGGCGACACCCTGGCCGAGGCCCGTTACATTATCGGCCAGCCACCGATCAGCCCTGATACCCTGGCCAGGCTCAAATCCCTGAGTCGAGAGCAATCTTTTCGACAACATGCCCTACCAGACCCTCTTCGAGCGCGGCATCCACGTGGTGACCACCGGGGCGGTATTTGCCGTGCCCGTCGCCGAGATGGGCCTGGCGATGGCCCTCAACCTGGCGCGGGGCATTGTCGATGCCGATCTGGCATTCCGTGAAGGCAAGGAGAAATGGGGCGGTGACGGCAATGCGGGTGCCCGCCTTCTCACAGGCTCGGATATCGGCATTATCGGCTTTGGCGATCTGGGGCGGGCGCTGACCCGGGTCCTGACCGGTTTCAGGGCAAATATAAAGGTCTCCGACCCCTGGCAGCCGCCATCGATCTTGCATGACCATTTCGTCACGCCGGCCAGCCTGGACGAGGTTTTGAGTTCCAGCGATTTTGTCTTTGTCGTCGCCTCGGTCACCTCGGAGAATGAGGGATTCCTGGGGGCGGCGGAATTTGCCCGCATGCGGCCCGGCGCGGCGTTCATTCTGCTGAGCCGGGCAGCGGTAGTCGATTTTGATGCGCTCATCGCGGCGGTGGAGGCGGGCCATATCACCGCCGCCAGCGATGTCTTTCCCGATGAACCGCTCAGCCCCGATCATCGGGTTCGCGCGCTGCCCGGGTTCCTCCGCTCCGCCCACCGCGCCGGCGCCCTTGATACGGCGTTCAAGGCCATGGGCGACATGGTGCTTGAGGACATGGACCTGCTGGACCGGGGCCTGCCGCCAATGGCAGGCAAGCGGGCCGAGCGGGAAACCGTTGCCAGGATGCGCTCAAAGCCAGTAGAGCGGAATTGAAACAACGCCGGGAAAAAATATTTTCCCGCCCAAGGTTTCGCCGCCCCGCGACGTCTTATAGTCAATGCATATGACCAGAGGCGACGATATCGAGCTGGCGCGCCGCGCCGCCGGGGGGGACAGGGCGGCATTTTCGGCCCTGCTCGAACGCCACTATGATTTTATTCACCGGGTTGCCTACCGGTGGTGCGGCAATGCGGCGGATGCCCAGGACATAACCCAGGATGTCTGCATCAAACTGGGGACCGCCATCGCCGGTTTCAGGGGCGGAGCGGCCTTTACCAGCTGGCTCTACCGCATCACCCTGAACGCGGTGCGCGACCGCCAGAGGCGCCAGGCGCGCGAGACAAGCGGGGCGGCGGCCATGAGCCATGGCGCCAACAATGTCCAACAGCCCGAGCCCGAACACCGCCTGAACCTCGAGCAGCTCTGGCGGGCGGTTCACAAACTGCCCGGCCAGCAGCGCGATGCGGTGTTTGGCGAGGAGCTGTCCCACCGCGAGGCCGGGGACATCATGGGCTGCAAGGAAGCCACCGTGTCCTGGCATGTCCGCGAGGCCCGCAAGAAACTGAAACTGGAATTTGAAGGAACCCTGTCATGACGGAGTCTGATCTCCGCAAACTGGCCGACCTCAAACCAGAGGAGAACCAGGCCGCCCGAGACGCCGCGATCAATGCCGGGCTGATGGCGTTTGATGCCGCGCAGCAAAAAAAACCGGAAAAAACCCAAGGACCTGCGTTCTGGCAGCGTCTTACCGCCATCTTCAACGTAAATTCCAGGAGATGGACCATGGATAGACGTATAGCTTTTGGCACCCTTGCCGCCGGCGTTTTGCTCATACCCTTTGCGGCCCAGTTGATGAATTCCACCAGTATTCCGCCCCTGAGCCTCAGCGACGGTCGCCAGGCGGCCCTGACCGAACCCCAGCAGAAAAAAGCAGAATCCGCCGGGAATGACGGCCAGGCGGACGGCCGCACCGCCCAGAACCGAGGCCGAATCGGACCTGACGACACAGCCAGCGACCGACATTGCCCCAAATGCTCCGGCCCCCGTCCGCGAACGGCTGGCCCGAACGCCGTCAGCCAATCTCAAACCAATGGGCGCCCTATCCAAGAACCAGAATTTTGCCGAGTCCAGGCGGGCCCCGGGCTTTGTCGCCGTAGCGCCGCCATATGTTCAGCCCGCGGATGCAGACCGGTTTGAAAATTTCGCCACCAACAAGGTGACAGCGGTCTCCGAGCAGCCGGTATCGACCTTTTCCATTGATGTCGATACCGCCTCTTATGCCTTTGTCCGCCGCACACTGGAGGCGGGGCGCCTGCCACGGCCGGACATGGTGCGGGTCGAGGAGATGAATCAACTATTTTGATTATGATTATCCAGCGCCAGCCTCACTGGATCAGCCCTTCCGTGCCAGCGTGGCGATTTACCCCACGCCATGGAACCCCCAGACCCGGCTTATGCATATCGGCATCAAGGGCCATCAGGTGATCCCCGCCGCCAAGCCGCGGTCAAATCTGGTGCTGCTGATCGATGTTTCAGGGTCCATGCGGGCACCGGACAACTCAAATCGGCCTTCCGGCTGCTTCTGGGCCAGCTTGCCGATGATGACACGGTGGCGATTGTCACCTATGCCGGTGGGGTCGGCACCGCGCTTGAGCCGACAAAAGTGAAGAACAAGTCCAAAATTCTCGGCGTTCTTGACCGGCTGGGCGCCGGCGGCTCCACTGCAGGAGCTGCGGGCATTCGCGCCGCTTATGATCTGGCGCGGGAAAATTTTGATGCCCAGGGCGTCAACCGGGTCATCCTGGCCACCGACGGCGATTTCAATATCGGCATCTCCGACCCCGAAGCGCTGAAAACATTTATCGCCAAAGAGCGCCGCAGCGGTGTCATGCTGTCGGTGCTTGGCTTTGGCCAGGGCAATTTGAATGATCAGCTGATGCAAACCCTGGCGCAGAACGGCAACGGCACGGCAGCTTATATCGATACTTTGCGCGAGGCCCAGAAGGTGCTGGTGGACGAGGCCAGCGCCACCCTTTACCCCATCGCCAGAGACGTCAAGATCCAGGTGGAATTCAACCCCGCCAAGGTCGCCGAATACCGCCTGATCGGCTATGAAACCCGGGCCCTGGCAAGGGCGGACTTCAACAACGACAAGATCGACGCCGGCGATATCGGCGCCGGTCACGAGGTCACGGCGATCTATGAGATCACCCCAAGGGGCTCCGGCGCCCAGTTGATCGACGATTTGAGATACGGCGCCAGAACCACCCAGGAAGGCGCGAATGACGACGAATACGCCTTTCTGAAAATTCGCTACAAGGCGCCGGAGGCATCGACCAGCCAGCTCATCACCCAATCCATTGGCGCTGACGAAGTGGTGGCCGATTTTGCCGCTCTTCCAAACGATATGCGCTTTGCCGCCAGCGTCGCGGCCTTTGGTCAGAAACTTCGCGGCGTCGAGCACCTGCTCGATTTCAGCACCGAAGAGATCGCCAAAATCGCCTCGGCCTCGCGTGGGCCGGACGTCTTTGGCTACCGCGCCGAGTTCCTTGCCCTGGTGCGGCTGGCCGGATCACTTGATCAGGCCGCAGCGCCCGCCGCCGCCGGTAACAAAGCGGAGTAACGCCAAACGGCCCCCCTTTTTGGAGATGAAAAAGGGGGGCGCCCTATCGCGGCGCCTGGGGACGCAAGTAGCCCAGAATAACATCCCGGCAATGATCGAGGCGGTCTGTCATTGCCGCGTCACATTTGAGATCGCGGTCAAAAATGGTGCTCAGGGTGTGGATGTTCGACAGGTAGAAGTAGATCACCGAGACGACGGTTATGTAGAACTGAACCGGATCGATATTTCGCCGAAACACCCCGGCCTTCTCGCCACGGATCAGCACATCCTTCATCAACTCCACAAA
>QILX01000116.1 GCA_003232175.1 Hyphomicrobiales bacterium
CCGCCCCAGCGGCTCGCGTTCCCTGATCCGGACGGCTTAGACCGGCCGGCCCCGGGCCCTCGCGCACCGTCATAACAAAGGAGGGTCCCCGGTGTCAGCGTCTGTGGACATTTACGGTTGTCGCGCCGGCGGAGCGGCCGCGTTGTTGCTGATAGCGGCTCTTTTTGTCCACGGCTCAACCGGATTTGCCCAAAGCGCGCCTGGGGACAAGGCTGCACAGCCGCGACCCCAGCCCAACACGGTACTGCCAACTCCGGCACTGGCGCCTCTTGCCGGCGTCGATAGCGACCAGATCTCCTGCTTCTTGGGCGGGGCTGACACGCAAAAATTTCTCAAGGCCTCGGACATGGCGGCTAAGCTCCGGGGTTTGACGGAATACCGCCTTTACAACCTTGCCGGGGAGGCCGGGGTCGCTGTGGCGCCGGGGCCACCGGTGGATGAGGGCAGTGAGGGCGAGTGCGCCGATTTATGGCGGCACGATCTGGCGCTGGACCCACGCACCGCCGGCACGTATTTTGACAAACCCGCTGCCCAAAACCCTTCAAAGCCTGGATGCCCCAACTCCAGAGCATATCGCACTGGTCCGGGATTTTCTCCTGCGCCGCAATGTCGCCGACCCCGAGGTCAGGATTATCCAAACGGTTCGTACCGATCTGAACGGGGACGGTATTGACGACTGGATCCTCAATGCGGTGCGGCAGACCCCTGAGGTGGCCCGTAATGGAGATTATTCGGTGCTGCTGGTGTTGCTGGGTCAGAAAAGCGGCTTTCGCACCTACATCATCCAGGACGCCATCACCCTTGAGGACAGCCCCTATGCCTCGACCCTTTGGGTCAACACCATTGTCGCGGTGGTCGATGTCGATGGGGACGGGACCATGGAGATCGTCCTGAACGGCGCCTATATCTATGGTGGGGGCTGGGATCTTGTCCGCTTTCAGAACGGCGGTTTTGAGTATGTACTATTTTGCGGATGCGACGGCTGAGAGTCTTTTCGTTGATTAAAGGGTTAAGTCTGTGCCATCCCGCTCCCCCACCCGGCCACCCCCAGGATACAATCTATGGGGTGGCCGGGTGGGGGAGCGGGATGGCACATTGCCTTAAATCAACGAAAGACTCTTCGGACCGGTGCCGCCTAAACGTGAAACGTTCTTGAGCGTTTGAACCTTACGTTCGGCCTGATATAACCCAAACATCTTGAAAGATGAGGAGATTTGACCATGGCTGGTTTTGCCAACCCGGTTTTCTGCGCTCTTGATACCACCGATCGTGACCGGGCGATGGCGACCGCTAAAGAGATCATGGGTTCGGTCGGCGGTTTGAAGATCGGCCTTGAAACCTATTATTCCCTGGGACGCGACGGGTATTCCGCGCTTGCCGCCCTGGGTCTGCCGATCTTTCTCGATCCCAACACTGTTGCAGGCGGCATCCGCGCCCTTCTGCCGCTCAGGCCGGCGATCATCAACGTGCATGCCAGCGGCGGGCGCGCGATGATGCAGGCGGCGATGACTGCTGCGAAGACCGCGGGGCAAGGCAGGCCGAAGATCATCGCCGTGACGGTTTTGACCAGCCTTGACGACGACGACCTCGTGGCCAGCGGAATTTCGCGCGGCACCGCCGAACAGGCTCTTGGCATGGCGCGGCTGGCCCGTGAGGCCGGCCTGGACGGCGTGGTCTGCAGTCCCCACGAAATCACCGCCATCAAAGCGGCCTGCGGGGCGGATTTCATGACCGTGGTACCGGGTATCCGTCCCGGCGGCGTCAGCGCGAACGATCAGAAACGGGTGATGGCTCCCGAAACCGCCCTGGCCGCCGGGGCCGATATTCTGGTGATTGGCCGCCCGATCACCGCAGCGCCGGCGCCGGCTGTCGCTGCTGCACAAATCGCCCGGAGCCTTGCAGCCTGATGGGACCGCGCGTCGGTGTAAAAATCTGCGGCATCACCTCAAGGGATGCCCTGGACGCAGCGGTGCGTGGCGGGGCCGCTTATGCCGGGTTTGTGCTCTTTCCCCCGAGCCCGCGCCATCTCGCGCCCGAAGCTGCGGCGCAATTTGTCCGCGAGCTGCCACGAGAAACCAGATCGGTGGTGCTGACGGTCGATGCCGATGACGCCCTCATCGATATCATCCGCGATCAGGTGAGACCGAACTACATTCAGGCTCATGGCAAGGAGAGCCCGGCCCGGGTCGCGGAAATCGCCGCCCGGGCGCAAATTCCGGTGATCAAGGCCGTGGCGCTGGCCCGGCGTCAGGATCTTGGCGCGGCGACGGCCTATGAACCGGTCGCCCATATGCTGCTGTTTGACGCCAAGCCGCCCAAGGGAGCCGACCGGCCCGGCGGACTTGGTCAGGCTTTCGACTGGCAAATCCTCAAAGATTTCCGCAGCTCCCGCCCATGGTTGCTCGCCGGCGGGCTTGAGCCGGGCAATGTCGCCGAGGCCATCGCCTGCTGCCAGCCGCCAAATGTCGATGTCTCCTCTGGTGTTGAAAGCCGAACCGGCGTAAAGGACCTCGGTCTTATTGCTGAGTTTATCACCACGGTCCGCGATGCGCCTTTTTTGGCTAACGCGCCGATGAGCCAAGTAGAGGAGCGCCAATGAGCGCGCCGGATATTCCCAATTCCTACCGGACCGGCCCTGACGAACGGGGCCGTTTCGGCATTTTCGGCGGGCGTTTTGTCGCCGAAACCCTGATGCCGCTGATCCTTGATCTTGAGCGCCACTACGAGGCCGC
>QILX01000073.1 GCA_003232175.1 Hyphomicrobiales bacterium
GTCCTCGCCGGTATCGGCGAAATCGGCGTTACGATTTCAGACGACCCGCTACCGCTTTTCGCCTCGGCTGACGGTGTTCTTGATTTCACCATCCCGGTAGCATCGGTTAAATATGCCGGCCTTGCCGCCCAGGCGCGCATCGTTCATGTCATCGGTACCACCGGGTTTTCCGCCGCCGACGAGGAAAAAATCTCCGCCGCCGCCCGTCACGCAGCAATCGTCAAATCAGGAAATATGAGCCTTGGGGTCAATCTACTGGCCGCGCTGGTCAAACAGGTCGCCGCGGCCCTGGACGAGGATTACGATATCGAGGTGCTTGAAATGCACCACCGCCACAAAATTGATGCCCCTTCGGGCACGGCGCTGCTGCTCGGAGATGCCGCCGCCCAGGGTCGCGGTGTTTCGGTTGAAAAACGCGGCGTCTTTACCCGTCATGGCAAAACCGGCGCCCGCACCCAAGGCGATATCGGCTTTGCGACTTTACGCGGCGGCTCCGTCGTCGGCGAGCATTCGGTCATCTTCGCCACCACCGGGGAGCGCATCATTCTCGAACACCGGGCTCAGGACCGTGCCATTTTCGCCCGTGGCGCCGTGAAGGCCGCCCTTTGGGCCCATGGTAATGAGCCGGGGGTCTATTCAATGGCCGACGTGCTGGGATTAACCTAAGGAATCCAACTATGCCAAACACCCTTGTCCTGGTTCGCCATGGCCAAAGCGAATGGAACAAACTCAATCTTTTCACCGGCTGGAAAGACGTCGACCTGACGGAAAAGGGCATCGAAGAGGCTCGCGCCGGCGGCGTGGAGCTTAAAACCAAGGGGATCAAGTTCGATCTGGCATTCACCAGCGCGCTGATCCGGGCAACGCGCACCCTGGACCTCATCATCGAAGAACTTGGCGCACCGGAACTGCCCATTACCGGCGATCAGGCCCTGAACGAACGCGACTATGGCGATCTGACCGGGCTCAACAAGGATGATGCCCGCAAAAAATGGGGCGACGAGCAGGTCCATATCTGGCGCCGGTCCTTCGATGTGCCCCCGCCGGGCGGCGAGAGCCTCAAGGACACCGCCGCCCGCACCCTGCCCTATTACCGGTCCAAAATTCTGCCTCAAGTGCTTGAGGGGAAAAATGTGCTTGTTGTCGCCCACGGCAATTCGCTGCGCTCCATCATCATGGAGATCGAGGGGTTGTCGGGCGAGGAAATCGTCAAACGCGAAGTGGCAACCGGCGACCCGATTATCTACCGGCTTGACGCCAACGGACGGCCGGAGGCGTAGAAGAGTTTGTTTCTGCTGGTAATCTCCCCCACCCAGAAGAGTCTTTCGTTGATTTAAGGCAAGCCTGTGCCATCCCGCTCCCCCACCCGGCCACCCCATAGATTGTATCCTGGGGGTGGCCGGGTGGCGGGATGGCACAGGCTTAAATCAACGAAAAGACTCTTCTGGGTGGGGGAGACTTATCTAATCAACGAGAAACGGCGCTGCCTCCCAGCCGATGATCGCCTGCTTGCGGGCGATCCCCCAGTGATATCCGCCCCATTCGCCGCTGGCCCTGAGCACCCGGTGACACGGCACGACAAAAGACACCGGGTTGCGCCCCACAGCACCCCCCACCGCGCGCGCCGCCTTGGGGTTGCCGATATGGCGGGCAATATCCGAATAGGTCGTCGCCGAGCCTGAGGGGATTTTCAGCAAGGTGCGCCAGACCTTGACGTCGAATTCGGTGCCGATGAAAACTAGATTGACCGAACGGCGGCCACGGGTCTCCCCGCACCCGAATATGTTGCACAAATAAGTCGCCGTCTCCTCCGGGGCCTCGCGGAACCGGGCCTTGGGCCACCGGCCGCTCATGTCCTCAAGGGCGCGGGCGCGCTCTGGGGCATCATGACTGTCGGCCCAGGCCAGCCCGGCCAGACCACGGTCCGTTGCCACCACCAGACACGCCCCAAAGGGCGAATCATGAAACCCGTAGATCAGCTCCAGCCCCGAGCCGCCCGACTTATACGCCCCCGGCGACATGGCCTCGTAGGTGACAAACAGATCATGCAGCCGGCCTGGCCCCGAAAGCCCGACCTCATAGGTGGTATCAAGCACCGTAGCCGACTGGCGCAAGAGGTGGCGGGCATGCTCAAGGGTCACCGCCGCCAGAAACGCCTTGGGGCTGATCCCGGCCCAGCGGGTGAATAACCGCTGAAAATGATAGGGGCTGAGCCCGACATGGGACGCGACCTCATCAAGGCCCGGCTGTTCGCGGGCGTTCTCGGTCAGATAAGCGACAGCGCTCGCCACTACAGCGTAATCCCGTGCGCCGGCCTGGCCGTTTATGTCAAAATCAGCAGGGGTCATCTGTTTCATAATGATCTGAAATCCTTGGGCAACAAAGCTGAAATTTAGCGTCGAAAGGCTGGAACGTTGGACGCGCCAGGGTCGGCGTTACGGGATTTGCCAAACCCGCTGCCTTCCCAGGGCGACCGGTCCGCTTCCAACTCGGCGGCGTGGCGGCAGATGCCGATATCGCGAAGATGATCATCGGTCAGCCGCGAAAGCTGCCGCCGGGAGCGATGGATCTGCGACAGGTGGGTCAATCTGGCAAATAGAGCATGAAACATGAGGTGTCTCCTTGGATTGAGACAAACCTATCGCCACACCGGATTAGCCGACACCCGATCCTTGCTCCCTACATTCCCGGTCGGGCCTCTCGGCCCTCCTCGCCTCTTGTTGCGATCCCGGTCGGTGCTGTGCTCTTCGCCTCTTGTTTGCATTTCCGGTCGGACCTCCGGTCCTCCTCGCCTGGTTTCTTTCTTCCCGGTCGCGCGAAACCGCGCTCCTCGCCTCTTGATTGCCTTCACTAAACCACCCAAAATCGTCATCCCCGGACTTGATCCGGGGATCTATACTGACTCTCAATCCAAAATCATGGCCAATGGATTGCCGGGTCAAGCCCGGCAATGACGACGGAGGGTGGCCCGCCCCCCGCAATCAGAACGGCCAGGCCCACAGGATGGTGGGCACGGCGACGATGATCACGATGACCTCCAGTGGCAGGCCCATGCGCCAGTAATCGCCAAAACGGTAGCCGCCGGGTCCCATGATCAAGGTGTTGTTCTTGTGGCCTATGGGGGTAAGAAAGGCGCAGCTTGCCGCCACAGCAACGGCCATCAGGAAGGGGTCGGAATTGACCCCGAGCCGGCTCGCGATATCAACCGCGATCGGCGCCGAGATGACCGCCGT
>QILX01000035.1 GCA_003232175.1 Hyphomicrobiales bacterium
CCGGGCGCGGTATAGATTTGCCTCTGGCGGGCGATTTGCATGTGGGGTGCAGGCGTTGTGCCACATCAAGACAGCGCTTGGGCTCACCCTTGGGTCCGGCGTCGACATGGCAAATGGCGGACTGGCGAAAAATGCAGGCAATGATGGAAAGATCCACGACGATCAGCTCGGCCAAGGCTTCGAACCTTGAAGCGGGCACCGTCAATACCGTGGTGGACACCATCAGGGTTTTCACCACGCCCGCCCAGCTCGCCCAGGCCCGCTCGGACTGGCAGGGCCTTGAGGCCATGGTTCCCGAAGCTGCCTATTTTTCTTCATTTGACTGGTGCGAGTGCTGGTGGACATGGTTTGGCCGTGACAGCGGCCGCGAGCTTGCGGTGCTTGCGGTTTATACCGGCGACGCGCTTCAGGCGGTCCTGCCGCTGATGATCGCGCGAACCTGGTTTTTCAGTTCCGCCCGCCTGGTGGGCGACGATACCGGCCAGTATGCCGATTGTTCTTGCCCGCGCCGTGGTCTCAGGCTTGCGCCGGCTTGGCCTGGACCGAATGACGCTCACAAACTGCCGTGAAGATTCGGCCATTGTCGAGCTTGTCGGCGACCTGTCCGGCGCCAGGACATGGATCGGCGCGGCGCAATATTCCAATGTCGAAATTCGTCCCGCCGACTTTGAAAGTCTTGAGGACTACAAAAAATCCCGCTCTTCCAGCCTGCAAAAGGGCCTTCGCCGCCGCCGCCGCAAGCTCGCGGCCCTCGGTGACGTCAAATATGAATGCATCACCGATCCGGACCGGTTCACCCAGGTTGCCAGCCACATCGTCAGGCTCAAGCTCGAGTGGCTCGACAATTATGGTCTTCACGGCCGTTTCCTGGCGCGGCAGGGCCTGGACGGGTGGATGGCGGACATCATGGCGCGCGCGGCGCGCAAGGGGCGCTTGCATATGTCGGTGATGAGCGTCGGCGGTCGGATTTGCGCCGCCCAGCTGGCATTTCAGTCCCGGTCAAAAATTACCGGCTATTTTTCCGCCTTCGATATCTCCCTGAGCAGCAACGCCGTCGGCAAGCTGCATCTGGAAGACCTGATCGCCGATATGTTCGCGCAATCCCTGACCCTCGATCTCATGCCGCCCTCGGACAGCTACAAGTGCGAATGGGGTGTCGAGGTGATGAATGTCGCCGCCTATACCGTGCCCCTGACCCCGTTGGGCGCAGCAGTCAGCAGTGTTTACAGCGTGAAAACCCGGGCGCTGGCCAAGTCAGTCTATTTGCGCCTTCCCAACGCCGTCCGCGCCGGCATCGCCGCCGGAATTCTCAATGCCGCACGCAAGGCAAAACGTCTGATTTCCGGTTCCCGCCGGGCCAGCGCCTTGCCCAAGCCCACTTCCCTTGTCGTCAAAGCTCAAAAGGATTGAACAATGCTTGATCAGGTATTTTCAGATTGGAACGAGACCCATAGCCGCGATTATGGCAAAGCGCTGGTGCATATTCACCATCGCCTGCATCAGTCGCCGCTCTTCACCGACGCCGCCATCGAGCGTCTGATCGAGACTTATCCGCGCGAACACTACGATCTTCATACCATGGACCCCGAAGCCCAGCGACATCGGCGACAATTCCGGGCGCGAGGTCATGGACGCTATTCGCAACGGCCAGATCTGGTTGAGTTTGCGTAAAGTGATGAAGGTGTCCGAACCTTACGCCGAACTTCTGGAGCGCATGTTCGCCGAGATCGAAGCCCATGTTCCGGGCCTTGACACCTACAAGCACAATTTTGGCATTCTCATTTCGTCACCCAAGGCGCAAGTGTTCTACCATTCCGACATCCCCGGCCAGTCCCTGTGGCAGATCAGGGGTCAGAAGCGGGTTTACCTTTATCCCACCGGGGCGCCATTCCTGCCTCAGGAAGGGCTTGAGGCCATTGTGCTCAACGAAGCGGACGAGCAGGATCTGCCCTATCACTCCAGCTATGACGATAAAGCGACGGTGATCGTTCAGCCCGGCGAGATGCTGCACTGGCCGCTGAACGCTCCCCACCGGGTGGTCAATCTCGATACACTGAATATCTCGATCACCACCGAGCATTTCACCACCGAAATCCGCAACACCTATGTGGTCAATTATGCCAACGGCATTCTGCGCCGGCGTTTTGGCATGGAGAACCTGTCATGCTCGACCTCGGGTCCGGCTTTCCTTGGCAAAATGGCACTGGCGGCGGCCTACAAATATTCCGGCATCCAGAAGCAGAAACGTTTCGACCGCAAGATCGACTTTGCCATTGATCCCTGAGTATTAACACCAGCGCGGCCAAATCCTTCAGGCGACCGCCTGAAGATTGTCTTCGCAAACGATAACCGGTTCGCAGCCAATCGATATCTGAATGGTCGCCGCCGTGGCCGAGCGCGTATGGGCCTGGGTATGCAGAGCCTCCGCGGCCTCCCGGTCCGCCTCGTAGGCCAGGGTGATCTGGGGTGTCAGCAATATCGACTGCACTTGATGGTGGCCATCCAGATCGACCATTTCAGCGCTGGCGCGGTCGACATAGGCGGTGACGACAATGCCGGCTTCCGCCGCCGCACCCAGATAGGACAGCATGTGGGCTGAAGAAATGGCCGCCACCAGCAGCTGCTCGGGGTTATAACGATAGGGGCTGACACAAGGTCCCCGGTCTGCGGTACCTGGCACCGGAGCCAGCATGTCCGATCCGATCCAATGATCGGGCCGGTAGGCGTCCGGTGCCGAGGTACCGCAGCCGGTATTGCCGGCCCACTCGATGTTGACTGAATAAGGTCCGTTCTTGTCTTGAAATGCGGTCATTGAAGTCCCCTCCCGTTGTTATTGATTTTGAATTTCAGCTCGGATGTCTCTCAGGGGCCTGGGCGGCCGCAGGCGCTCGACGGGGACCGGCTTTATCTCCACCGGGTTCAACTCCCCCCGCAAGTGGCACCAGAAAGCGTAAACGATGTGGCTCGAAACCACCGTCGAGGCGATCAGAAATACAAAGGCCGCGGTATTGACCAGCGGCAACGGCGAGGCGTTCAGGGCCATGGATATGCCAGCGGCGGCAAACCCTGTGGCCAGCACCAGCGCGAAAAGCCCGGCCAGCAGCGCCGCGACCGGAATTTTGCGCAATACCCCCGTTTCAGCGGCAAGCTCTGTGAGCATGGCTGCCAAACTCGACAGCATGGCAACAAAGCTGATGGACAAATTTCGCAATATTATCGGCCACGCCATCTTGAAAACTCCTTGAACCCCAATCAGATCGCCTTGATCGAGGTTAAGACAACCCGGCCAATGGGGCCTGAGTTTTGCGAGAACAAGGCTGTAGAGCGATGATTTTCCGACTAAATTGTGGCGGGGGCTGGTGGTTTTCCGCAGTGATCTGCGCCGGCGGTCGGGAAAATCCACTCCGGCGTGGCGTTCTTTAGAGGGATGTGAGGGGCGGGGTTCACGCTAGCGCATTTCAAGATTTGAAGGCAATTGCACCAGCCCTAAGGAGTTTTTTTGTTGATTTAAGTCTGTGCCATCCCGAAGAGTCTTTTCGTTGATTAAAGGGTTAAGTCTGTGCCATCCCGCTCCCCCACCCGGCCACCCCATAGATTGTACTGGGGGTGGCCGGGTGGGGGAGCGGGATGGCACAGACTTTCTTAGTCAGCGAAAAGGAGCGTGGCCGGGTGGGGGAGCGGGATGGCACAGACTTTCTTAAATCAGCGAAAAGGAGCGTGGCCGGGTGGGGGAGCGGGATGGCGTGAGACTTACCTAAAATCAACGAAAAGACTCTCCTTAGGGCCGGTGGCGTCCAAACGTGAAACGCGCTAACCGGAGAATCCCGCTTCCAGGTCCCTCCGCAGCCGGGCCGCGGCGGTGGTTTCATCCATGTCGATATCCGCACGGGTCAGGATTTGCCCGGTTCCCACCGGTTTGACGAGCCTGGGGCCATGAGCAAGCCCCATGGGCAGGGCGCCCATGGCAAGGCTACGCTTCGCCGGTACCAGCTTACCCCACACCATATCGCCGCCTTCGCCGTCAAGCACATCGCCGGGGGTAAGGTCGCGTTTGGCAACGCAGACGGCATCGGCGTTGAATTGGGTGGCCGTGCCGGTGGCCTCGCCACGTAAAGCGGCGCTGAGCACCGAGATCGACAGCTCCAGGCCGATAAGGTGGTAGGGTTTCCACATCGCCGCGTAACGCCCGCTGGCATCAAGGGGCAGCCCGTATTGAGCCAAACAGTCAGCGGCGTAGTCGCTTAAAGCCTCCAGCACGACATAGACCCCCCAGCGCAGATCGTTGTGCACCTGCCGCCCGTCGCGCTCAAGGGAGGAGACCACTTCCACCAGCCCGGATGGGCCAAATTGCCCGTCACGGTCACGGGCGCCCAGCACATGAGCCAGGTCATGGGCGCCGCAAGGGGGGAACTCCAACCCGTCCTCGGCGGCGGAAAGCCCACAGGCATTGGCGACCGCCGCCATCTCCAGGGCGGATTTGGTGCCGTCCATGAAGGATGTGAACATTTTGGGGTTCATGCCCGCCTTGGCAGCGGCTTCGGGAGTGAGGCCGTAATGCTCCCATACATGATCGTGGGTGATGGCGTGATAGGCGGGCAGGTATTTGGTGCCCTTGCC
>QILX01000252.1 GCA_003232175.1 Hyphomicrobiales bacterium
GGCAAATCCGGTGTCCTGCCCGATTCCATTTTAGCGACCTTTATCAAGCGCGGCATCATTCGCAGCTCCCTTGATTTTGATGAAGACCAGGTCCAGCCGGCAAGCCTCGATCTCAGGCTGGGCGCCAGAGCCTGGCGCATAAGGGCCAGCTTTCTGCCCCGGGCCGGACAGAGTGTCGCTGCTAAGATCAACGAACTTTCCCATCATGAAATCGATCTTTCGGGCGACGGCGCGCTGCTCGAACAGGGATGCGTTTACCTCGCAGAACTCACCGAGGCATTGGACCTTCCAAAAACCATTTCGGGCACCGCCAACCCCAAAAGCTCAAGCGGCCGGGTCGATGTTTTCACCCGGCTTGTGGTCGACGGAACCCCGGCCTTTGACCGCGTGCCGTCGGGCTATAAGGGAAAACTCTATACCGAAATCGCGCCGCGGACCTTCCCTGTCCGTGTCCGTCAGGGCACCAGACTGAACCAGCTGCGATTGCGGCGGCGGACATCGGGTCAGCCTGAAAATTTCCGCCCGGTTCTCAGCGACAGGGAGTTGGGCAAAATCGATGACGATCTGCGCGAGCGAAACGGTGGTGTGGGGTTGCTTCAGGGTCCGCCGCAATTCAATGACGGGGCCACGCTTTCGGTCTCGCTTCAGCCATCGCCGGGCGAAAACACCATCGGTTTCAGGGCGCGGCGTTACACAGCCCCCATCGATATGGACCGCCCCAATGCGCATTATTTTGGCGACTATTGGGAGCGCCTGGTCGAAGAACCGAACCGGCGGCTGATCCTTGATCCCAAGGAATTCTACATACTGTGTTCCGCCGAAGCGGTCGTCATACCGCCCAATCTGGCGGCAGAAATGGTGCCCATCGACCCGTCCATGGGCGAATTCCGCGTTCATTATGCCGGGTTTTTCGACCCCGGTTTCGGCTATTCGAAAGCCGGCGGCACCGGCGCCCGGGCGGTTCTTGAGGTCCGGAGCCTGGAAGTTCCCTTTGTGCTTGAGGACCGCCAGGTTATCGGCCGCATGACTTACGAGCTGCTGACCGATCTTCCCAGTTCCCTTTACGGCCAGCTGGAAACCTCCAACTACCAGGCCCAGGGGCTGAAACTTTCCAAACATTTCTCGATGGAGCCGCTGGCGGACTCCTCCACTGATGATCAGCAACAATTGACGGGCACTGAACTAAAGGGTTTGATTTAAGTGTCCCCAATATCCGGGTGATGGAGGAAACAAGAGTGACTGATCTTTCTTCAGGCTTGTGTCGCTGAGCTGACCCGCAATCCGGTTCCCGGCGCGCTGGCCAGCTCCGCGCAAGTTGCAAGCATGCCCCAGGTGCGGTTCTGGGGCGATGCGCTGCCGGAAAACTATGATCAGATCGTTGCGGAAATTATCGACCAGCTTAAAATCAACCGGCCCGAGTTGACCAAGCGGCGCTCAAACGCGACCACTGAATATCTGGCGATCTCCGGCGGCGGCAGCGACGGCGCATTTGGGGCCGGCCTGCTTGTCGGCTGGAGCGATGCCGGAACGCGGCCGCAATTTGAAATGGTCACCGGCATAAGTACTGGTGCGCTGGCCGCGCCGTTTGCGTATCTGGGTTCCGGCTATGACCGGCAGCTTCGACAAATGTATACGGCATATACGACCAGCCAGATCGCCAGGCCCCAGTTCCTCGCTGGTATTTTGGGGGGGTCGTCCCTGAGTGATAATTCGCGGCTTGCCGATATGATCGCCCGCTATGTCGACGCCAACATGCTGCGGCAAATCGCTATCGAACACGCCAAGGGCCGCCGTCTGCTTATCGGCACGACAGATCTTGATGCCCAGCGCCCGGTGGTCTGGGACATGGGTGCCATCGCCAGCAGCGGGCACCCCGAGGCTTTGCCGCTTTTTCGCAAGATCCTTTTAGCTTCCGCGGCGATACCCGGTCTATTTCCCCCGGTTTTCATTGATGTTGTCGCCGGAGGAAAACGCTGGAAGGAGATGCATGTTGATGGTGGGGTCACCGGCCAGGTTTTTTTCCTGCCATCACAGATCATGTTCGCCCCGCTCGACAAGAAATACGGGCTTTATTCCAAACGCAATCTGTACATCATCCGTAATGGCAGTACAAGGCTGTCCGGGCCCGCACGCTGCCCATAGCTTCCCGGTCGATTTCGACCATCATCAAGAACCAGGGAATTAGCGACCTGTACAAGATTTACAACCAAACCCGCACCAATAAAATTGGCTACAACCTTGCAGCTATTCCGCCGGATTTCAGCCAGACCAGTACCGAACCTTTTGATCCGGTATATATGTCAGCACTGTTCGACGCCGCCTACATGGCGGCGCGAACCGGTTATGACTGGTCAAAGGCCCCGCCGGGCCGAAATGACGGTGGATAGGGCTGTGAATTTTAGATGCCAGCCATTAGTATCTGACGCGATTCATTGTGAGGGAATGCATTGAAACCGTTCGGCTATACCAACCGCTTGAAATACGAAATTTCACGGTGGCAGGAGCTTGATCTTCTTGCGGAACCTCAGGGCCGGGCGCTATTACAGGAAATCGACGCCCGGCGCAGCAACCGGTCATTCGGGTATGTGTTCGCCGTATTGGGCGCGGTGCTGATCGCGGCGGCTTTGGTGGCTTTTGTCGCCGCCAATTGGAACGAGCTTTCCAAACTGGCGCGGGTAGCCTTGCTGATGTCCTCGATCTGGGCGTCCTACCTGATCGCCTATATTTCAGTCCAACGGAACAGCCCGGTGATCGCCCAGGCGTTTTATATCATCGCCATTGCCGCCTTTGGCACCTCGATCATGCTGATCGGCCAGATCTACCAGCTTCAGGGCCGTTATGAGAACGCGCTGTTTTTGTGGCTGATGGGGGCGTTGGCCACCACGGTTGCAACGCGGTCTTCGTGGGCGCTGGTTTACAGTGCCGGGATCAGTGGCGCGTGGATGATAGTGGTATTCTGGTCCGACTGGTCTGATACCAGCGTGGGCGAGGCGCCGTTCTGGACCTTCGGGGCAAACCCGTTCAACTTGTATCCGGTCATATTTTTGGTCATCGCGGCGCTGGCCGTGTGGCTGCGCTCCCAGGTCGCGGGCCATGTCCTGATGGTGGCGGCACTGATCTGGTCAGCACTTTTCGGGCGCATCCTTGAAGGCGATGTCAGCTTCCGCGTGGTGCTGATCGCCGCCATCGCGCTCATCGCCATGGCCGTCATATTACGCGACATCACCAATCAGCAGCGCCTTGGCCGGTTTGGCACTTCGGCCATCGGCTATCTGGTGGTGTTCCTGTTTGCTTTTGTCCTCGCCGATCTCAGGCTG
>QILX01000179.1 GCA_003232175.1 Hyphomicrobiales bacterium
GATACGGATTTGCCGCCGAATACGACATCGAACGCAAATTTCGCGAAACCCGTCTTTACCAGGTGGCGCCGATCTCAACCAACCTGATCCTCAGCTACATCGCCGAAACGGTTCTGGGCCTGCCCAGATCCTATTAAAGAAAAAACCGACCCCGACTTCGTCCGCCCTAAAGCCTGTCTCCCAAAAGTGGGAACCGGTTTTGGGAAAAAAGACATGGCCCAAACAAAGTTCTAGAGCAATGGCGCAATTCAGAATGATCGCGACATGCTTTAGTTCAGTCCGATCTAAACCGAACCATCTCCAATGATTTCGATCCGCACTTTTGCCGCATCAAATGCGATAAGTTTCGCCAGTACCGCGGCAAACTCGAAGGGTTTGGGATAAGCCCAGGCGACGTAGTCGCCTCTCTCAGCCGCCGCCGCGGAAATGGCAAAATAGGTCGCATCGCCCTTGAGCGGGCAATGGGTCATTTTTTCCGTTATCGGCACAAGATCGGCGACAAGGTCGGCCACAGGCAGATATAAAACCGGATCATATAAATCCCGCCCCACTTCCAGCAATTGCACCGCGCTAGTGGTTTGGCCAAGGACCACATCACCGCGGCTTATGCGCACCAACCGGTTTACGGGCTTGAGCTTCATATAGTGTCGAGGATCCGCCGGATTGTGGATAGCATCCCTGACCATTGTGAGTTCGGGGTGGTTGTGGTGTGTTCAATTTCAGATGCGGCGCAGCCAGTCGGCAAGGCCCTGGCCGATCAGCTGGGGATGTTCTTCCTGGAGGAAATGCGCGCCCGCGCCGAGAAACCTGACCTCAAGGTTTTGCAGATTGCCGGTAAGGAACTCGACCACCGGTTTAGGCATAATTGTGCCAGGCTCGGCATGGAACAGCAATTTGGGAACGTCACTGGACATCAGCCATTCGCCATTTTTGGTTACAACGTCGGTAGCATATTTCGGTTCGCCGCCAATCGGGATTTCGCGCGGCCATTGCAAAGTCGGCAAACGGCTCTCAGGCGTTGGATATGGCGCCCGGTACGCGGCCATTTCCATCTCGGACAATTGCCGCAGCACGCCAAATTCGGGCAGCACTTTTTCGACAAAGAAATTGCCCTCCAAAACCATTTTTTCGCCAACGCCGGGGGTGCGTAAGGATTTGAACAATTTACCCGACCGCGGCCCCATGGCCTCGTAGCTTGGCGCCGGCATCGCGGGGGGCACAATCGCCTCCATAAACGCCATCGCCTTGACATTGCCCGGGTTTTGCCGGGCATACCGCATACCCAGAACCGACCCCCAGTCGTGGATCACCAGAATGATATCTTTCAGGCCAAGGGCCGCGATAAAGCCGTCGATATAGCGGGCGTGGTCTTCAAGCGTGTAGCCGATATCCGGCTTGCCGCTATCGCCCATGCCGATCAGGTCCGGCGCAATGGCGCGATACCGGGGCGTCACGTAGGGAATGATATTGCGCCACAGATACGATGAGGTCGGGTTGCCATGCAGAAACAGCACCGGCTGACCCTGGCCCTCATCGACATAGGCAATCTTGGAACCCTCGATTTCGATGGTTTTTTTGACAAACGGGAACGCCCCCGATATCTCCAGCCCATACGGCTTGGATATATCCTTGGGTGCGGACTGGGCCTGAGCCGCGACAGGGGAAACCAGCAGCGGCAGTGCTGCCCCTGACACCAAAAGCGATCGCCGCGAAAGCTCTGGCCGTGACGTCGTACTGGGAGTTTTTTTCATAATCGCTCCATATCGGGTGGGAAACTTGAACGTCGGCGCTGCCACAGTAGCTCAAAAGAATCCGATGGATTCCTAACCACGCAAAATTGAACGCCAAATAAGGGGGGGCGAAAATTCCGGCCGCAATATCGCCAACAGGCCACAGTGTTGCACCACGGCCATTTTTAGTAAAGTTCCCAGGAATTTTCGCGCAAATATGAACAGGCGATGAACAAGCTGGACTGATTTCGTTCATTTAGCCAGTAGTTAGATTGGATTGTAATCTTGCGAAAAAAGGAACGGAACCATGAAAAATCTGGCCATCTTGGGTGGCGCGGTTGTTGCCGGTCTATTGGCACTTACACCTGCCAAAGCGGGCGTTACCACAGCGGCAGCCTCACTCCTTTATGCCGATGCGCGCCGTTGGTGACCGAGGTGCACTACAAAAAACGCCGTAAATTTCGGCGCCGGGCCCGCCCTCACAACCGCCGGTTTAACAATTATTACTACAACGACCGCCGCCGTTACTATAACCGCTATTGGAACCATTATCATCCCCGACGAGGATACCACAGACATCCGCGTCGCGGCGGCTTTGGCCTCAACTTCTATTTCTAATACGGGGCCCCGTAACACGCGAAAACGTACTAAGAAACAAGGTCACGCGCGGGCTTCTTACCTGCCCGCGCGGCCATTTTAGACGCTTCCTGAATTTAGCTGCGTCCCGAATAGAGTGCGCTTACACGCTTTCTGATTTTTATGACGTGCAACCGGTCTTTTAAAACCCTTTGAAATGATTGGTGGGCGCACACGGACTCGAACCGTGGACCCGCTGATTAAGAGT
>QILX01000147.1 GCA_003232175.1 Hyphomicrobiales bacterium
AGGTCAAGAACGGCGATACCATTCGGGTCACCGAAGGCGGCGATGGGCTGGCATTCATTGTCGGCAAGGCCGCTAGCGAGGCGGCCTGAGCCGGGCCTAGCAATTCCGGGCGGGTTTTTTTAGGGCCCGCCCGATTTTGTCCGCCTATTTCAAGGGCAGATAAATATCGGTCAGTAGTTCCGCCGGGGCGACCTGGCTTGGGTCGTTGAGATACTCCTCATAGCTCGGCCGGTCGGCGACTTCTTCACCGCTTTGCGCCAGCCAGCTTCCAAAAAGCCATTTATAGGCACCCTCCATTTCAGCATAGGGCCCCTTGAAACGCAGGACGGCTGTGCGGCCTGCCGGGAGGATCACCTCATGGGCCACGTCGTCATCGGTGATGGATAAATCGGGCGCCAGCACGATGCCGGCGTCGGCGCGCAAATCGGCTTGGGGCACTTGCGCAGGGTCGTCATGGTAGACCCCCACCATCCTGACGCCATAGGCGAACCAGCCCTTGAGGCCGGCATGGATAGCCAATTTCTCAAAGGCCTTGCCGATTTTCATATAATCGCCCTTGTGTTTAACCGCGGCGAGGCGAAGGGCGGGCACGGTCTTGATTTCAATATCGAACATAAGTGCAGCTCCATCATAATGTTTTGGTTTGGGAGCCTGGGGGAAGAGCCCATTGGACCGATAGGTCGCCGGCGGCAGGCCAAAGCTTGCATGAAACGCGCGGTTGAACGCCGCAACGCTGCCATAGGTGGCACGCGCCGCAACATCCTTGATCGGCAGATCGGAGTTCGCAAGGTCGCCGGCGGCCCGGTGCAGGCGCAGACGGCGGATCGCTTCGGCGGCGGTTTCTCCGGTGGTCGAGCGGTAGATCCGGTGCCAATGATGGGGCGAAAAACAGGCAATTTCGGCGAGCTTTTCTGTGGTCAGGTCTTCATCGAGATGGTCGTAGATATAGTCAATGATGCGCGCAATCCGGCGGCCATAGTCTTCTCGGGTCTTCATGCGGTTCATCGGGCTCTTCCTTCCAGGTGAACAACCCTTAGCCCAGGGCGGATTGATCGCGTTTGCGAACTTCAGGCCCTAGGCCCTGAGGCGCCAGATCTCGACCGCCTCTTGCCGCCCCTTGACCACATGTTCACCCAGGCGCTCGAAATTGAAGCCGTCACCGGCGGCCCGTGCCGTCTCGCCGCTGACGATGATCAGGGCGGGCGAGCCGTCATCTTCGTCCGAGCACAGCTTTTCGATGCGCGAGGCGACGTTCACCGTGTCGCCGATGACGGTGTTCATCCGCGCCTTGGCGCCGATATTGCCGACAATCAGCGGCCCGGTGTGAATGGCGATCTTAACCCGGACCGGGGGTATTCGCCCCTCCGCCTGATGGTCTTCCGCCGCCTTAAGTAGCGCCAGGGCCGCACGGCAGGCCCGGGCCGCATGGTCGGGGACGGGTTCGGGCGCGCCCCAGAACGCCATAGCGGCATCGCCGATATATTTGTCCAGCGTTCCGCCTTGCGCATCGATGCAGCGATTGACGATGTCGAAATGGTGGTTGAGAAATTCCGCCACTTCGGCTGCCGGCATGTCCTCCGACAGGGCCGTAAACCCGATAATATCGGTGAACATCACTGTCAGCTCGGCCTCGCGATGGCCCACAGCGGGGCCCTCGGGGGCCTCCATCAGCCGCAACACCAGCTGGCGGGGCACGTAGGTCTCAAACCACTTCAGCCCGGTCACCATGCGGTTGAAGGCGCGGGCTTCATCATCGAGTTCGCGAATGCGCGACGGCGGCAGGGGTTCGATGTCCTTCAAGTCCGGCGGCGATGGAAATGGCCTTGATCGGCCGGGCGATGCGGGTGGCCAGAAAGAGTGCGGCGGCGATGCCCACGATCATCAGCCCCAGGCCAACGGCAATGGAGCCCAAAAGGCGGCGCCACTGCTGGCCGACCGAATCCGAGGGGACATGAACGCCGACCCTCCAGGGCACATCGCCGTAAGCGTCGATCTTACGGGTTAAGATAAGATCGGCGGTTCCGCCGCCGCCAAGCCGGCGCAGCTCGAAGGTGGAATCCGAACCCAAATCTTCGATCTTGGCATCGGGAAAGCCCCGTATCACCGGGTCGTCGATTTCGCTCAAGCCCAGAAGGGGCCGGTTTGGCGTGATCAGAGTTCGATAGTCCGGTTTCAGCAGCGAGGGATGGGCCAGAACCTTGTCATCGCCATAAAGGACAAAACTTGTCATGCTCTCATCCGTGTTGATGGCGTTCAGATATGCCGACATTCCCACCAGTGTCAGACCGGCACCGATGACCCCGACAAATTGCCCGTCCTGATATACTGCACCACCGATGGTCATGAGCGGCTGATTGTCGCGGGCAAAAGGTTTGCCCCAAATAATAGATTTCGATGCCTGGGCGTTTTCGATAAATTCCACGGTTTCCTGTGGCCGCGGCGATTCCTCCGGACTAACGATTATTTTGCCGTCAGGCCCCCGGCCTACGGTGATGCCGCTGCCGTCAGGCCGAAAAAAACCAACGCCGGTGATTTGCGGGGCGGCAGCGAGCGAGCCTACAAGGGCGGTGACCAATTCTGGCTCGTTTTCGACCCGTACTCTGCCCTCGCTCACAATTCGGCGGACATGGGCGATGAGGCTGCGGGCCGGCTCCACATATTGCGCGACCCCACGGTCGACCATGGTCACGGTCAGCGCGGCACTGCGATTTAAAAGCTCAAGCGTATTTTTGACATTGGCTGTGGCCGAGACCAGCAGAACCGCGCCGACCGCAAGGGCAACTAGCCCGCCAATGGCGGTCATGCGGATTTTCACCGATTTCATATGTCACCGTTTCGGCAAAGGCGGGACCCGTTACGGTAACTAGCACATTGTTGGATATATGGCCTTTATGTTTTTGCCGCGACAAGCGTCGTTGCCGGCAGGTCCCGGCGCAAGGTGTCGATACGTTCTTTTTCTGCCTGGAAGGCCTTTTGATCCTTGCCGGTCAGGCGGCGGCCGCTGCCGGCGATCTTGACTTTCAGGGGATTGCGTTTTTTGCCGTTGACGATCATTTCGTAATGAAGATGCGGCCCGGTCGAGCGCCCGGAGGAGCCGACATATCCGATCACCTGGCCCTGGCGGACGCGCCCGCCCTTCTTTATGCCCCTGGCGACGCCCTTCATATGCGCATAGGCGGTTTTCACCCCGTTTT
>QILX01000155.1 GCA_003232175.1 Hyphomicrobiales bacterium
AAATCCCCCGCCGCATAGCGCTTGGCGGAGCCATGCGTGACGGTGCCGCCACTGGCGATGGCGAGGCGGATATGGGTGCCGCCAATATCGGCGACGATTACGTTAGTGGCGCTCATGGATTTCAGCCTATGGCAATGTGTAGGCGGTTTTTACGGTGGTGAAGAACTCGGCGGCATACCGGCCCTGTTCCCGGGCACCATATGACGAGGCTTTGCGGCCACCAAACGGCACGTGGTAATCAACCCCCGCTGTTGGCAGATTGACCATGACCATGCCGGCCTGGGCATTGGTTTTGAAATGGGCGGCATGTTTCAGACTTGTGGTGCAGATCCCCGATGAGAGGCCAAAATCGGTGTCGTTGGCCACTTCAAGCGCCTCATCATGACCCGGATAACTGAAGCGACGGGGCCGAAAATTTCTTCACGGTTGATGCGCATGGCATTGCTGGTTTCGGTAAAAAGCGCCGGCTGCAGATAAAAACCCGGCGTCTGGCGGTTGAGCAGATCACCGCCCCATTCAAGTTTTGCCCCCTCATCAGAACCGATTTTGATGTAGCCAAGGTCCTGATCAAGCTGGCTCTGGTCGACCACCGGGCCGATATGGCTGTCCTCGGCCAGCGCATCACCGATGTTCAGGCCCTTGAGGCGGTCGGTGAGCGCTGTGACGAAGCGGTCATGAATGCCTTCCATCACCACCAGGCGCGACGACGCGGTGCAGCGCTGGCCGGTGGAAAAAAAGGCGCCGTTGACAGCGCATTCAACCGCTACATCCAGGTCCGCATCATCAAGCACCACGAGAGGGTTCTTGCCGCGGAACTTGGCCATGCGGCCAACGCATGCCGCCGCCACTTTCTTCCCGGTATCTACCGAGCCTGTAAATGTGACAGCGTCCACATCGGCTGAATTCAATATGGCATCACCGACCTGCCCGCCCCGGCCCATGACCAGGTTGAACACGCCATCGGGCACCCCAATGGCCGTCCCGGCGCGGGCAATGATGTCGGCCAGCCCCCAGGCGCTCCCCGGCACCAGATCAGCGGGTTTGAACACAACGGCATTGCCGTAACACAAAGCCGGCGCGATCTTCCAGGCCGGGATGGCGATGGGAAAGTTCCACGGCGTGATGATGCCGATGACCCCAAGCGCCTCGCGGGTGACCTCAACGCCGATGCCAGGGCGGACCGAAGCCACGGTCTCGCCGGTCAGCCGCAGGGCCTCGCCGGCAAAAAAGTCGAAAATCTGACCGGCGCGGGCAACCTCGCCAATTCCCTCTGGCCCGGTTTTGCCCTCTTCACGGGCCAGCAATGCGCCAAGCTCGGCTTTCCGGGCCATGATCTCGTCCGACACAGTCTTGAGGAAATCATGGCGGATTTGCGGGCCCGAGCGCGACCAGGCCGGGAATGCCGCTTTGGCGGCAGCAATGGCATTTTCGGCCTCCTGCCTGCCCGCGCGAGCGAATTGGCCAACCACCTCTTCGGTGTTGGAGGGATTTATGTTCCGGTTGACGTCTCCGGCACCGGTCCATTCGCCAGCAATGTAATTCTTATGAAGCTTGGTCATCGTGTCTGATCCTTCCGGAGGGTGGCGGCATGTGAATTCAAAGCAGGCCGCGGGCGGCAAGGTTGCGCATCAGCGCCGCGGTGCCGAAGGTCCAGGGCGCACAGTCCTGAGAGTGGCGGACATTATTTGTCAGACGACCGAGCTTTTGTGCGGATATCGACACCAGATCGTCGCGGTGGTGGGTAAAGCCCTCGCCCTTGACGCCACGATCCTTGACGGGCGCGAACATGGTGCCGAGCATGCCAATGGTGGCGGCGACAAGATCGAGGGGATCGCGGCTGATGCGGCGCATCGAACTTGCGCCGGTGAGCTCAAAACCATCCACGCCGGTGACCACCAGATCAAGTTCGGCGGTGCGCACATCGTCAAGTCCGAAGCTCGCATCAAAAAGGCGGATGAACGGCCCCAGGGCGCAAGAGGCATTGTTGTCCTTGGCCTTGCCCAGCAACAGCGCCGAGCGGCCCTCGACATCGCGCAGATTGACGTCGTTGCCCAGGGTGGCGCCGATAATTGTGCCGGACGAATTCACCACCACGACGATTTCAGGCTCGGGGTTGTTCCACGACGAGGCGGCGTGAATGCCGACATCGGCGCCGGGACCGACCGCCGACAGGGCCTGGGCCTTGGTGAAGACCTCGGCATCGGGGCCGATGCCAACTTCGAGATATTGCGACCACATGCCCTTGTCGATCAGCACCTTTTTCAGCGCCATCGCCTCATCGGAGCCGGGTTTGAGCCTGGAAAGGTCGTCACCGATCAGCGCGTCGATCTCGGCCCGGATGGCCACGGCCTTTTCCGGGTTGCCCCGCGCCTGCTCCTCGATGACCCGTTCGAGCAGGCTGACGACAAAGGTGACACCGGCGGCTTTGACCGCCTGAAGATCGACCGGGGCGAGGAACCACGGCTTGCCGGGATGGCGATTTTTTTCTTCCGAATTGGCCAGCAGATCGTCAACCGCCCCGATATCGCGACCGCTGGCGCCCGCTGCCGCTGCCGCCGGGTCGGGCGCTTCGCAAAGGTCGCGCATGGTCGGGAAGGCCTGCGAGGTGATGTCAATCACCC
>QILX01000144.1 GCA_003232175.1 Hyphomicrobiales bacterium
AACACCGAGGGTAAAATCGACGCATTTATCTGCGCCGTGGGCACCGGCGGCACCCTGGCGGGCGCCGCGGCTTTTTTACGGGAACAAAAAAACGATATTGTCATTGCCTGCGCCGATCCCGAAGGCGCGGCAATGTATAATCTTTTTACCAAAGGCGAGCCCACCGCCACCAGCGGGGGCTCAATCGCCGAGGGCATTGGCCTGGGCCGGGTCACGCCGATCATTGATGGCCTCAAAGTCGACAAGGCCTATCTGGTCCCTGATACGCAAGCTCTTCCGGTGCTCTTTGACCTTTTGCAGTTTGAGGGTCTGTGCCTGGGCGGGTCTTCGGGTATCAATATCGCCGGCGCCATCGCCCTGGCTCGGGATCTGGGACCTGGGCATACCATCGTCACGGTGCTTGCCGATATTGGCGGCCGTTATCAGTCAAAACTTTACAATCCGGACTTCCTTCGCAAGCGCAACCTGCCGGTGCCTGGCTGGCTGGAGGCGCCCAGCCGCAAATTGCCCGGGCTATTTGCTGACAGCGGCGAGACGGTATGACCGAAGAATTGTTCCGCGCCAACGCCTATGACAAAAGCTGCGCTGCCACGGTGGTGGATATTACCGACAATGGCGGCATCGTGCTCGACCGCACTGTTTTTTATGCAACCGGCGGCGGGCAGCCCGGTGACCGGGGCACCATTGCTCTTACCGGTGGCGCGCAGATCGAGATTAACGGCACAATCCACGCCCCGGGTAACGGCATTGTCCACATTCCGGCAGACCCGGCGCAGGCTGGCCAAGGCCTTAAACCGGGCGATACAGTTCAGGCTGTGCTCGATTGGGACATCCGGTATCGGCGGATGCGCATGCACACCGCGATGCACCTGCTTTCCGTTGTCCTGCCCTATCCGGTGACCGGGGGGCAGCTGACCGAGGACGCCGGGCGGCTTGATTTTGATATTCGCGAGGCCGGGTTGGACAAAAGCGCCATCACCGATGAACTCAACGCCCTGATCGCGGAGGATCAGCCAAGCTGAACTCGACGCAAAACCGGAACTGGTCAAGACCATGGCGGTAAAGCCGCCCCGTGGCGCCGGGCGCATCCGGCTGATCCGCATCGGCACTTGCGATCTGCAACCCTGCGGCGGCACCCATGTTGCCCGCACCGGCGAAATCGGGTCCGTCATGGTCTCCAAAATCGAAAAGAAGGGGGCGGCAAATCGCCGGGTCCGGGTGGTTTTTGCATGATCGGTCCGCTGGTTGAAACCGATTGGCTGGAGGCCCGGCTTGGCGATGGTAATCTGCGCCTTGTCGATGGCTCGTGGTATCTGCCGGCGATGGGCCGCAACGCGGCGGAGGAATTCGCCGCCGCTCACATTCCCGGCGCGGTGTTTTTTGATATCGATGCCATTTCCGATAGCCGGTCCCCCCTGCCCCACATGCTGCCTTCGCCGGAGGATTTTGCTGCATCTGTCGGCGCCCTTGGGGTTTCAGAAACCGACCTCATCGTCGTTTATGATGGCGCCGGGCTTTTCAGCGCCGCCCGGGTCTGGTGGATGTTCAGGGCCATGGGGGCGACCAATGTCGCGGTGCTCAATGGCGGCCTGAAGGCCTGGAGGGCGGAAAACCGCCCCCTGGAAACACGTATCACACAGCCGCAGCCCGGAAATTTTAGGATTGGATAACCGACTTAAAAGCTGTGACCGCCAGTAGCCAAAACGCTTCGGCCGCGATAGTCGATGCCCGGCCAGCCCCCCGGTTTCGCGGTGCGGCGCCCGAGCCCCGTCCGGGCTTGCGGTCGGGCCGCATTCCGGGTAGCTGCAACATGCCCATCGATAATTTTCTGCAAAGTGACGGGCGGCTAAAACCCCCGGATGTCTTGCGTGCCGCATTTACCGACGCTGGCGTTGATCTGGCGCGGCCGGTCATCACCACTTGCGGCTCCGGCGTCACAGCCGCGATCCCCTATCTGGCCCTGGCCGTACTGGGTAAACTTGATGTCACTCTTTATGATGGAGCCTGGGCCGAGTGGGGCGGGCTGGCGCAAACTCAGATTGAAACCGGCTAACGCTCATGGGCAAAACCCACCCCATCACCATCACCCACCTTGAAATGCTGAAACCCCTGGGCCAGGTGGTGCCGCGCCCGTCCTGCCAGATCGCCATCATCCGGGCTCAGAAGCCGCCGGTGCATTTTTACCGGTATCTCTACAACACTGTTGGCGCCAGCCACATCTGGGTTAACCGCCGACGGCTTGGTGACAGCGCTCTGGCGGAATTAATTCATGATCCCGGAATTGAAATTTACGTCGCTTATGTGGAAGGTAATCCGGCGGGATTTGTCGAATTGAAATTCAACGACACCAAGGAGGCCGAAGTTTCCTATTTCGGCCTGATGCCCGAATTCACCGGTCGCGGCCTGGGGCGATTTTTTCTCGCCGAGGCTATCCATATTGCCTGGGCGCGGGATATCAGCCGGTTGACGGTGCAGACCTGCACCAAGGACCACCCCGCCGCCCTGCCGCTATATCAGCGGCTCGGTTTTTCGCCATTTGCCCA